>JBBRTW010000024.1:0-30166 GCA_038244055.1 Tepidisphaerales bacterium
CGTTTGCGGCGGCGGCTGTGGTTGATCGCCAGGTTTCGCGTGATCGTGAAGAGCCACGTCGAAAATTTCTGGGGGTAGCGGTAGGTCGGAGCGAAGCGGAAGGCGCGGAGGAAGACTTCCTGGCCGATGGATTCGACATCCTCGACATTGCCGAGCATACGATAGAGATAAGAGAGGACGGCGGAGGAATAGCGCTCGTAAAGGATGGAAAAGGCAGGTTTATCCTGCGTCTGCTGGGTGCGGCGCATCAAATCTTCATCCGAGGCCTTGCCCAGCACGGCCGCGGGTTGAAGTTCAACCACCGTCTCCGGCGCTGGTGGCTTGGGAGGCGCGGGCTTGGAACCGCTGGCCTTTTCCGCTCGTTTCTGCTGCATTCCTCGATCCTGCGAGGCGGTGCGACTCCAGAGCCGCTGCTCCGGCCGCGCCGGCCACAAAAACCCGTCCACTTCCGAACCCGTCAGCCCTCGGCGACGATGGATCGCATGAAATGCAAGCCACCCGATGACAGTCCAGCGATGCTACTCCGCATCGCGGTCCCGCGTCAATGCCATTGGGCCTATCGTTTGGCCGGGGCGGGGCTTAACCCTCAACCCAAAAACGTACCTTCACCACTGTGAACGCGGAGAACACGGGGAATGCCGATGATTCGGGAGAATTGCAGGACATATTGGCCGGGCCCATGGCAGGCAAAGGCGGGAGTGGCAGCGATTTGGATTATCAGGAGCGCAATTAATACCGGAATAGAAGCAGGCTGGGCGGGTGCGGACTTTTCCACCGCGAATGTTCAGGAGCGGTGGATAAGCTGACCGCGCCCACCTCTCGCGACAGGCGTATAAAAATCTTCTGCTAAGGTGTTTTGAGGTAAGTATCGGTGTGTCAAATCGTTAGTGTCATTTCGGAAGTTAGTACCCAACATTTAGTAAAGTCTTCGTTGACCAATACCAGATGTAGTGTATAGTCGGCGACGCGATATCGAAGGGACCGGAATCGTATAACACATCGGCCTCACTTCGGAGAGATCGCGGCGGCTTGTCAGGAAAGCGATCGTTTGGCCGCGAATTTGCATGGGTTCACGCAGTTATTTTCCAGCCATCAGGATGATGGTTGCAACCAGGAAACCAGGTTTTCACACGCGAGCGGCCGAGTCACGGACGCTTACCCGACCCGCGGTGGCGACCCTTGCTTGGCTTTGCCCCTCGCCGGGCTCTGCTGCGCTATATGGCCATTCTTTGCGACACACAGATCCGCGAGCTCATCGGCATCGAGCCGTTCGAGGAAAACACCAAGCGGCCTGGCCGGGTCTCTTTTGGCGTTTCTTCTTATGGCTATGACATCCGGGTGGGGTCGGTCTTCAAGATCTTCACCAACGTCAATTCCGAGATCATCGACCCGAAGCAGTTTTCGGACCGCTCTTTCGTGACCGTGGATACGGATGAGACGGGCAAGGATTACGTTCTGATTCCGCCCAACTCGTTCGCGCTGTGCGAAACCGTGGAGTACGTTTCGATCCCGCGCGACTGCCTGGCGATCTGCGTGGGCAAGTCGACGTATGCCCGCTGCGGCATCATCGTCAATGTGACCCCGATCGAGCCGGAATGGCGCGGCAAAATCACCTTGGAAATTTCCAACACCACGCCGCTGCCGGCCAAGATTTACGCCAACGAGGGGATCGCCCAGTTGATTTTCTTCCAGGCCGAGCGGGTGTGCGCTGTATCGTATGCGGATAAGCGCGGGAAGTATCAGGATCAGCCGGGGCTGACTTTGCCTCGGGTGGATTAAGAGATTCACCGCGGAGACGCAGAGGTCGCGGAGAAGAAAGAATTTTTGTTGTTGGTTGGGATCGTGGTTCGCGGATTGGAATTTGAGGTGGCGGCGATGGATATCCGCAGGGAAATGGCGCTGGCAGGGGTGTCGGTGATCGGAGTGATCGCCGGATTCGGGTGTTCGGATGCGGATCGGCATACGGGCGATGAGTATCGGGATGACAGTGTGCGGATCAGTTCGGATCGGTACGAGCGGCGCGGCAGTGAGAAGGATTCGCAGCAGAAGCAGCGGGCAGCGCCCGCGGAATAATCTTAGATTCGGATGGCGGCGGGCCGGAGGCTCCATCGGCCCGCCGCCTGTTTATTTGAGTGTGCGGAGATTCTTGTGGTGCGGGCGTCTGGCCTGCATTGATTTTGAATGTATTGATGGAGCCAGGAGCGCTTTTCGAATCGGTGTTTGAGCAGGTCGCGGTTCACCACGGGTAATGGAGTACCATTATCCATGCCACCCAGATCTTCTCGACCACCGACGCGAAATCCGCTTCAGACAATTGAAGAGTTGGTGACCCTTTGCGGGCGGTGGTATTTTTTCCCATTGCCGGCGCGGGGTGCGCTGTCGCTGTTGCGCGGCCGAGGAGCGGCCGCGGAAGTGAAGTGAATTTGAGCGGGCAGGATGCCCGGCAAGCATGAAAATAATCGGGTTGGGTTTGCTTGAAAGAGCCCGCCGAAACCCGTGGATAGCAATTCAGTATTCAGCACCTCCCAAGGAAGGATGGTTTGTTCCAATGAAGATCGCCCGAAGGTTCACCAAGGCAGGTCAGGACCCGTACACATCGGTTGAGTTCGAGAAGCGGACGAGTCGGATCACCAATCCGGATGGCTCGGTGGTGTTCGAGATGACCGATGCGGAGATTCCGCGGCAGTGGTCGCAGCTCGCGACCGACATCATGGTCAGCAAGTATTTCCGCAAGGCGGGGGTTCCGCAGACAGACAGCGACGGGCAGCCGCTTCGCGATGCCCAGGGGAACGCGGTGAACGGGCCGGAAAAATCGGCGCGGCAGGTGATCCATCGGCTGGCGGGATGCTGGCGGTACTGGGGCGAGAAATACAACTATTTCGACTCGGCCGAGGATGCGCAGGCGTTCTACGATGAACTGGCGTACATGATGCTGCACCAGATGTGCGCGCCCAACTCGCCGCAGTGGTTCAACACGGGGCTGAATTTTGCTTATGGGATCACCGGGCCGAGCCAGGGGCATTTTTACTGCGATCCGCGGAGCGGGGAGATGCTCAAGGCCAAGGATGCGTATAGCCATCCGCAACCTCATGCGTGCTTTATCCAATCTGTGCGAGATGATTTGGTCGGCGATGGCGGGATCATGGATCTGTGGGTGCGCGAGGCGCGGCTGTTCAAATATGGCAGCGGCACGGGCTCCAATTTTTCGATGCTGCGCGGCGAGAACGAAAAACTTTCCGGCGGCGGCAAGTCATCCGGGCTGATGTCGTTCCTCCGCATCGGCGACCGGGCGGCGGGGGCGATCAAGTCCGGCGGCACGACCCGTCGGGCGGCCAAGATGTGCTGCCTCGATCTCAATCACCCGGATGTCGAGCAGTTCATCAACTGGAAGGTGCGCGAAGAGTTGAAGGTGGCGGCGATGGCCGAGGGGATCAAGGTTCTGCCCAAGGACCAGCAGGAGCAGGCCAAAAAAATGGGGCTCAAGCTCGATTACGATTTCAATGGCGAGGCGTACTACACGGTCAGCGGGCAGAACTCGAACAACTCGATCCGCATTCCGAACAAGTTCTTCAAGGCCATTGAAGAAGATGGCGAATGGAACCTGATCTACCGCACGAGCAACAAAGTCGCCAAGACGCTCAAGGCCCGCGATCTGTGGGAGCAGATCGCCTTCGCGGCCTGGCGCTGCGCCGATCCGGGCGTGCAGTACGATTGCACGATCAACCAGTGGCACACCTGCCCGAAGTCGGGGCGGATCAATGCCTCCAACCCCTGCGTCACGGGCGATACGCGCGTGCTGACGCCGGGCGGCATCTGGCGTCGGATCGATCAGATGATCCACCTGCCGGCGCGGCTGATCACGAATCTGAATGGGCAGGAGATTCATGTCACCGATGGCGCGTTCCCGACCGGAACGCGCGAGGTGTTCGAGCTGAAGACGGCAGGGGGGTACAAGCTGACCCTGACGGCGGATCACAAGATTCACACCCGCGGGCGCGGCTGGATCGCGGCCAAGGATCTGACAACCGATGATGAAATCCGCCTGCCGAGCAAGCCGGCGGCGGTGCAGGAAATCGGCGAGCCGCAGGACCCGCGACTCTTCCAGTTGCTGGGGTTGTTCGTGTCCAGCGCCAACGGCGCGGCCGACGCGGTGCATCTGGATCGGGCGCTGCCGGAGGCGGAACTGGTGGATGCGTTCGCGCATTACGCCAACGACAATTGGGGCTCGGCGGTTTACAACGATGATTATGTTAACGCGGCGATGATCGCCGATGGGCGCTCGGATTCGCCTTCGACGATGGCGGTGGCGCTGGACAACCGGCGGCTGCTCTCGCGGTTGTCGGCCTTCGTGCGGACGGAGAACGGGCAGCGGCGGCTGGGCGATGAGGCCTTCACGGCCGGTCTGGCGGCGCAGCGGCATCTGTTGCGCGGGCTGTTCACGGCCGATGGCGTGGTCACCAACAACACGCTGGAAATTCGCTCGACGACGCGCGAATTCCTGGAAGATGTGCAACTGATCCTGCTCGGATTCGGGATCAAGTCGAACATCCTGCAACTCGCAACCCGCCTTTCGGGAGAGAAGTTAGAAGTTAGAAGCGAGAAGCGAGAAGCGGATTTCGACCCATCGCGCAACTCGGAACTCGCCAACGCTCTCAATACGCTCAGCGGAGCGCCGCCCGAGCGCCGGGCCTTTACCTCCCCCGGCGTGCCGGTGTCGCATGACCTGGTTGGCGACTGTGACGGCGGAGCCGTTACGGGCCTGGAATCGGAACCCACATCCGACTCCTCCGCCGCTCGATGCGCAGACTCACAGCGCCACGGCCTGCGTATCGACTCGGGCAGCCTCCGCTCTTTTGGCAAATACATCGGCCTGCTCCCCGGCCGGAAGCTGGCGCGCTTGGCCGATCTGATTTCGGTCTCGATCGCCACCAGCGAGTACGCGGGGAATTTCGATCATGTCGCCACGCTGACTCCGGCGGGGACGCGACAGGTGTTCGACCTGACCGAGCCGGTGACTTCGAGCTTCATCGGCAACGGGATCACCGTCCACAACTGCTCGGAGTACATGTTCCTCGATGATACGGCCTGCAACCTGGCCTCGCTGAACGTGCTGACGTTCTTCGACGCCGAGACGCAGCACTTCGACATCGAAGCGTACAAACATGCGATCCGCATCTGGACGATCGTTCTGGAAGTGTCAGTGCTGATGGCCTCGTTCCCCTCCGAGGAAATCGCGCGGCTTTCGTACAAGTTCCGAACGCTGGGATTGGGATACGCCAACCTGGGCGCGATGCTGATGCAGGCGGGAATCGCCTACGACAGCGAGACCGCCCGGGCGATCTGCGCGGCCCTGACTTCGATTTTGACGGGTCAGTCGTATGCCACTTCCGCGGAAATGGCGGCCGAGCTCGGCGCATTCCCCGGTCACGAAGAGAACAAGCACGAGATGCTGCGGGTGATCCGCAATCATCGCCGGGCGGCGTACGATGTGGATTCGGCGGCGCGGTCGCAGGATTCATCGCTGCGGAATATCGGCGGGTACGAGCAGTTGGATATCCATCCGGTCGGCATCGATGCCCGCCAGTTCGCGACCCGGCATCCGCTCTGCTCGGAGCATCTGCTGACGGCGGCGCGGGAATGCTGGGATCGGGCCCTGTCGCTGGGCGAGCGCAACGGTTACCGCAACGCGCAGACTACCGTCATCGCGCCCACCGGCACGATCGGCCTGCTCATGGATTGCGATACTACGGGCGTCGAGCCGGATTTCGCGCTGGTCAAATTCAAGAAGCTGGCGGGCGGCGGTTACTTCAAGATCGCCAACCAATCGCTTCGGCCGGCGCTGGTCAACCTCGGCTACTCGCCGGCGGAGATCAACGACATCATGAAGCACGTGCTGGGTTCGCTGACCCTGCACGGCGCGCCGCACGTCAACTTCGATACGCTGCGGTCGGCCGGGTTCACACCCGATGAACTGCACCGGATCGAGGAGACGCTGCCGGGCGTGTTCGAGCTGTCGTTCGCGTTCTCGCCGTGGTCCGTCGGCGCGGCCACACTTGCCCGCCTGGGCATCGGCGAAGCCGAATGGCAGGCACCGGGATTCAACGTGCTGATTCGCCTGGGCTTCACCCGGAGCCAGATCAACCTGGCCAACGATGTGATCTGCGGGCGCGGCACGATCGAAGGCGCGGCGCACGTCAAGGATGCGCATCTTTCGGTGTTCGACTGCGCCAACAAGTGCGGCAAGACGGGGGTGCGCTTCATCGCGGTCGAAGGGCATATTCGCATGATGGCGGCCGCCCAGCCGTTCATCTCCGGCGCGATTTCCAAAACGATCAACCTTCCCAATGAAGCGACCGTGGAAGAGATCAAGAGTTCCTACTTCCTCTCCTGGCAACTCGGGCTCAAGGCCAACGCGCTCTATCGCGACGGCTCGAAACTGAGCCAGCCGCTCAACGTCAAATCCGATGAGGATCTCGACAAGAAGACCGATGAGGAGGATGAGGAAGCAGTGGAAGCGGCCCGCGAGGAAGTGGCGGGGCAGATCGCGCTGGTCTCGCAAATGGCGACTGCCAACGTGCAACTGTCGGCCGGCGTGACTTCGGATAATCTATCGGCCGCCCCGCAGCACACGCACATCATCGAGAAGATCGTCGAGCGGATCGTGGAGCGCCCGCTGCGTCGGCGTCTGCCGGATACGCGCAACGCGCTGACCCACAAGTTCGACGTGGCCGGGCATGAGGGATACATCACCGTCGGGCTGTACGAAGATGGCTCGCCCGGCGAAGTGTTCATCACGATGGCCAAGGAAGGCTCGACGATCGGCGGCCTGATGGACACGATCGCGACGCTGGTGTCGGTGGCGCTGCAGTATGGCGTGCCGGTGGAATCGCTGGTGCGCAAGTTCGAGCACGTGCGCTTCGAGCCGAGCGGGATGACCCGCAACAGCGAGATACCCTTCGCCAAGTCGCTGGTGGATTACATCTTCCGCTGGCTGGCGATGGAGTTCATTCCGGGATATCGCGCGGCCAACGCGCCCAAGCGGCCGGAGTCGAAGAAGGTCGACAGCGCGGCGGCCAGGCCCGCGCCGGCTCCCGCAGCTCGCGAGGAATCGAGCGAGGCGAAAAAACTCGGGCCGGCGGAAGGTGTTGCCGGCGGTCCGTCATCTGCCGTAAATTCCGGCGCGTCTTCCGGCGGCGATCTGCCCTTCCCGCGTCCGCAGGCGAAGAAGGGTGGCAACGGGCACGGCCCGCGCAGCGAGCCGGATACCGCGCAGCAGTTCGCGTATGGTGAGGAGCAACCGACGCCAGCCGCAGCGACGGAGTCGAGCGGGCTTAACCTTCGGCTGACTGTCGTGGCCGATCCGCTGAGCCAGCAGGGCGCGGAAATGCAGAGCGATGCCCCGGCCTGTGATGTCTGCGGGTCGATCACGGTGCGGAGCGGGACGTGCTACAAGTGCCTGAACTGCGGGAACTCGATGGGATGCAGTTGAACTATTGAAGGTGGGCGATCATTTATTCGCCGCACCCTCAATCGGCTTGAACCTGGCCAGCCAGCAATCGCCGTTGCCCCAGCCCACCGGGAATTGGCCGCCGATGGGGTGCGAGCCGAATCCCGGGTCGCCGCCGTACTTGGGCTGGAAGGCGTTTTTCACGGGAAAGTCCCGGCTGGTGGTCACGCCGCCGACGTAGAGCGTGCCATCAGCGCCCATGCAGCAGGCGCGGGCCATCTCATCGCCGGTGCCGCCGATGTAGCTGGAATAGAGCAGCGTGCTCAGGTCGTTCGAGAGAATCGTCACCACGCCATCGAATGGATAAGCCCCGCCCGCGCCGGCGTTCTTCGCCTGCAAAGCGCCCTGGGTGACCGGAAAATCCGTCGAGCTGCTGCTGCCGGCGATCACCACCCGCCCCTGGCCGTCCACCACGATCTGATCCGGGCCGTTGGTCTCATCGCCATTGCCGCCCAGGTAAGTCGCCGCCAGAAGCTTGCCCTCGGGCGAGAACCGGGCGATGCCAAAATCTTCCGGCCCGCCGCCGAATTTCGTCTGGAAAGCGCCTTCGGTCACCGGCCACTTCTTCGTGCAGGTGCAGATGAAGATGTTGCCTTTCGCATCGAGCGCCAGGTTGTGCGTGCGCGGCGCGGCGTCGGCGATGTAGGTGCCAAAGAGCAGGCGCGACCCATCCTCCGACAGCTTGCCCAGCCAGCCTTCTCCCCAGTTGGTCATCGCGGCGGACGCCGGGCCGGTCATCCCGGCCGTCACCGGCATGTCCTTCGAAAAAGTCCGCAGCAGCAGCACCGGGCAGTGATCGGCGCTCACACCGACCGAAGCCACCCAGTCGTTTCCTTTGCTGCCGCCGAACCACGACGCCCAGAGCACCTTGCCCTCGCCGGAAATCTTGATCGCGCCCGCATCGGACTTGCCGAAGTGGTTGCCGCCGCCGTGGGGCGTTTTCTGAAAAGCGCTGGCGAACCACTCGGCCGGCAGGGTCTCCTTGCTCTCGGCGAAGTAGTCGAGGATGCAGTACAGATCGCCGCGATCGTCCATCGTCATGTCGCGAACCGCATAGCCCGTTCCGCAGTAGCTGGCCCAGGCCCAGCCCGAGCCATCGGCCTTGATCTTGCCGACAAAGCCGCTGTTGTGCTGCGCCCGGGGCTGGAACGCGCCCGGCGTGGTCGGAAAGCCCGGCGGCATTCGCCCGGCGACGATAACGCCGCCATCCTGGGCGACCTTCACGCTGTAAAAGTAGCTGCTTTCCCCCATGCCCCCGCAGACTTTCGACCAGACCAGTTTCCCATCCGGGCTGAACTTGGCCACCATCGCCCCGCCACCTTTGGATTGCCCGCCAATCTCTGGGCCCATGCGCGGGAAATCGGCCGCGCCTGCGATCCCCGCGACATAGATATTGCCCGCGGCATCCACCGTCATGTCGCGCAGAAGTTCGCCGCCCGTGCCCCCGAGGTAGGTGGAGAACTCCAGGCTGAAGGCGATCGGTTTAGGTGGAGCCTCGGGCTGGGCGGCCTGCACTTCAAACGAGAATGCGCTGGCCGCGAATGCCAGCGCGATGATAGCGCGGACTGTTCCTGGCATCATGAGAGCCTTCTCTTTCGAGGCAGCATGAAAGGCCGCACCACAACGAATTACACGAAGAGGAATGATCCAAAGGACTTACAGTCAAAAGTCGGTAAACGGTGAGTTGCATGTCATGCAAATCACATTTCTACTCTTCTCTCCGGTCTTCTTCGTGCCCTTCGTGTTTTTCGTGGTTCATCTGAATGATTCGGCTAGTATTCGCGCTTCTTGATGCCCGGCTGCGGCTGCGGATACAGACCATTCGCATCCGGCTTCACCGGCGCTGGCGAATCCTTGGTGAGCGTATCGAGCCCCGGCGCGAATTCGTGGTCGGAGTTGAGCATCTGGTCGAAGGTGATTTCCTGTCCGATGTGCGCCGACGCCCGGCCCATGCTGGTAACCAGGCTCGCCTCGACCCCGCGCTTCACTTCGTTATGGGGCTTGTCGTCGCGGATCGCCTGGATCAGCACATCCCACTCGTTCTGGTAAGGGTTGCTGGTGTCGGTGGAGACCCAAAGCTGGTTGGCCTTGTCGGGCGACTGGCCCTTGTAGGTGCTCGAGGGCGCGCCGCAGTCGCCGCTCTTCGAGCCGATTGCCGAGCCCTTGCTCCCGTGGATGGCGCTGGAATAAATGGTCTGCGTGCCGTTCATGCAGCGGCCGTCGAAAAACATCTTCGCGCCGTCGCCGAACGTGTACTCCACCGCGTAGCTGTCGAAATTCTGATCGACGAAGGGCAGGTCGCCCATGTGCTGGTAATGCCGGCCGCCCAGGCCCATCGCCTTGACCGGCCAGGCGTTCTTCATCCAGCAGAGGTGGTCGATGGTGTGGATGTAGAAATCGCTGAAGCAGCCGCCGCCGGCCCAGAGCAGGCTGTGGAAGCGCTGCACCTGGTAATCCAGCTCGCTCAAGTTGGCGGGCTTGGGCAGCGAGGCCATATGCCCCACCGGCCCGTGCATGCGGTAGCCGCGCATGGCGATGATATCGCCGATCTCGCCGTCCTCGATTCGCTTGTGCAGCTCCTGCAGCGGCTTGGAATGTCGCGACATCAGTCCCACGCCGACTTTCAGGTTCTTGGAGATCGACAGCTCGCCCAGCGCCAGCATGCGCTTGCTGGAGGGCCCATCGGCCGTCAGCGGCTTTTCCATGAAGACGTTCACGCCCTTGGCGATGGCATAGGAGAAGTGAACCCAGCGGAAGGCCAGCGGCGTGGCGAAGATCGCCACATCCCCCGGCTTGAGGCAGTCGATCGCCTTCTTATACGCGTCGAATCCGATGAACTTGCGCTCCTCCGGCACATCCACCAGCGCCGGCTTCTGCTTGCTGAGGCTGGCGTAGCTGGTCTTGAGGCGGTTCTCGTAGGCATCGGCCATCGCGACCAGCTTGATCGGCCCGCTCTTGGTGGAGAGCGCGTTCATCGCCGCCCCGCCTCCCCGGCCGCCGCAACCCACCAGCGCGACCTGAATCAGATCGCTGGAGGCGGCATGCACCGCGGGCACCATCGTCCCCGCCAATGTGGCGACGGCGGCGACCCTGGCCGAATTCTTAAGCAACTGGCGACGCGAAGGGCTGGCAAGCTTCATGTTGGACATACGAAAAAGATCCTTTCACACGAGATTACACGCGGTCCCGTGCGCGGTTGAAAGATTGAAACCCGAAGCAGAGCGGGCAAGTGAGAATTGCGAGTCTTTGCATCTGCAGCGCCCACCCCATGCCGGAAGGGCCGGGGTCGCGGAAGGACCGACCCGGCTCCCCGCTCCTCCCGAGGCCCCCGGGCGGGCCCACCGGCTCAAATAATGGCGAAAACGCGAAAAGGGGAATCGGCCGGGTGTGCTTGATGCTCCGCCGGGTTCGGTGAATAATGCCCCTCCCAATATGAAAACGTCGCAGCAGATTCGCCAGGAGTTCATCGATTTCTTCGTCGCCAAACACGGGCACACCTTCGTGCCTTCATCTCCCGTGGTGCCGCTGGATGATCCGACCCTGCTCTTCACCAACGCCGGGATGAACCAGTTCAAGCCGATCTTCCTCGGCCAGGAGAAGCGCGCCTACACCCGCGCGGTCAACACGCAGAAATGCATCCGCGCGGGTGGGAAGCACAACGATCTCGACGATGTCGGCCGGTCGCGGCGGCATCACACGTTTTTTGAGATGCTGGGCAACTGGTCCTTCGGCGATTATTTCAAGCACGGGGCCATCGAGATGTCGTGGGAACTTTTGACGAAGGTGTGGGGGCTGGACCCAACCCGGCTGCATGTGAGCTGTTTCGAAGGCGATGAGAAGAATGGCGTGCCGAGGGATACGGAGGCGGCCGACATCTGGCGCAAGGTGGCCAACTGGGAGCAGTACGGCCGGAAGTCGGATGAGCACATCCACTATTTCGGCAAGGACAATTTCTGGGAGATGGGGGATACCGGCCCCTGCGGCCCGTGTACCGAGATTTACTACGACCGCACTCCCGACAAAACCGGCGGCCCGCTGGTCAATGGCGAAGACCCGCGGGTGATGGAGATCTGGAACAACGTCTTCATTCAATACAATCGCAATAGCGACCGCACTCTGGTGACATTGCCGGCCCAGCATGTGGATACGGGCATGGGCTTCGAGCGGATCACGCAGGTTTTGCAGGGAGTGGATGACAACTACGGGATCGATTTGTTCAACCCGTTCTGGGAGGCGCTGACGAAGCTTTCGGGGATCACGTATACGGGGAAATATCCGAAATCCAACGCGGCCGATCCCGTGGCCGAGGCGGCCGATCCGCAGCTTCGACACGACATCGCGTTTCGCGTGATCGCCGATCATATTCGCTGTTTGACCTTCGCGCTGACGGATGGAGCGATGCCGAGCAATGAGGGGCGCGGCTACGTCCTGCGACGAATCCTCCGCCGCGCGGTGCGATTCGGAAGACAGCAGTTGGAACTGCGCGAGCCGTTTCTGCATACATTGGTGGATGTGGTGGTGGGGGCGATGGGGGAGGCGTTTGGGGAACTCAAGAAGAATCCGGGGAGGGTGGCGGAGATAATTCGGGATGAGGAGGTTGGGTTTGGGAGGACGTTGGATCGGGGGATTGAGTTGTTTAATGATGCGGCAAGTAATGCTGCCCACGAACGAATGACCGAATCAAGGTCGTTAGGCGAACAGCCCGATGCTTTCGAGTATGCCCGCGCTCAACAGCATCTAGCGCAATCAATTCCCACGAAACCGGGCATGACATTCGGTTCGCCCGCAGTTAATTGGGGCGACTTTCGGGGCAAACGACCGATGATCTCCGCTGCCGATGCCTTCAAACTCCACGATACCTACGGCTTCCCCATCGACCTCACCCGCATCATGGCCGAAGAACGCGGGATGTCCGTCGATCTGAAAGGCTACGAGAAGCTGATGGAGGAAGCGCGCGAGCTGGCCCGCTCGGGCGGCAAAGAAGATGCGGATTCGAGCCTGATGGAGCTTCCACCCGATGCCATCGCTCAATTGCAGGGGAAGAAGATTGCGCCGACCAACGATCAGCCCAAGTACAAATCCGAGCCGGTGCAGGCGACTGTGCAGGCCATCTGGGATGGGGAAAAGCTGGTCGATCAGGCGGCCGGGCCGGCGGCGATTATTTTGAATCACACTAATTTTTATGCGGAGATGGGCGGGCAGGTGGGGGATGGTGGGACTCTTGCGCTGATGGAAAGTTCGGGGACTAAGGAAGGTTCTTCAGGGCAGACAAGAATGTCTACCCCACCGGCAGTCGCAGGATTGTCTACCTCACCGAAGTTGGATGTGCACACGACGCGGGTTGTCGGCCCGTATATCCTCCATGTCGGCGAGATCACCGGTGGCCCGCTCAAGGTCGGCGATTCTGTGACTGCGACCGTCGCGCCGGCGCGGAATTTGACTCAGAAGAATCATACGACGACGCATCTGGCCAACTGGGCCCTGCGTGAAGTCCTCGGCGATGATGTTCAGCAGAAAGGCTCGCTCGTCGATCCCGAAAAACTCCGCTTCGATTTTTCCCACGGCAAGGCGGTCACCGATGAAGAACTGGGGCGCGTCGAGACCCTTGTTTCGCAATCCATCGAGAAGAAACTGCCCGTCTACGCCGAGGAAGCGCCGCAGGAACAGGCCCTGAAGATTAGCGGCCTGCGCGCGGTTTTTGGCGAGAAATATCCGCCCATGGTCCGCGTCGTCTCCATCGGCGCGCCCGTGGCCGATCTGCTCAAGGACCCCGCCAACCCGAAATGGCACGAGTATTCCATCGAATTCTGCGGCGGCACCCACCTGAAAAGCTCCGATCAGGCCGAAGGCTTCGTGGTGACGACCGAGGAATCGGTCAGCAAGGGGATTCGCCGGATCGTGGGTTTGACCGGTGAGATGGCGAGGCAATCGCAGCAACTCGCGGCCGAGGTCCGCGCCGCCGTCGACAAAGCCCGGAGCGCCGCCGAGCCGGAAATCGCCGCCGCGATCGCGGGAATTCAGAAACTGCTGGCGGCGGCCAGTGGAGGCGGCGGAGGTTCGGCGGCGAGTGGTGCTGGTGCGGGCGGTTCCGCCGCGGGCGCTGCGGTGGCGCTCCCCCTGCGCGAAAAGCGCAAAGCCCAGGCCGCCGTGACCGAATTGCAGGCCAAGCTCAAATCCTGGGAGAAGCAGCAGGCCAAGGCGCGGGCCGAATCGGGCGGCGGGGCCGGCGGCGCGGATATCTCCGCCCTCGCGGCCGATCTGCTTTCCAAGGCGATCGATGTCGGCGGCGGCAAGGTGATCGTCGCCGAGATCGCCGGCGGCGATGAGGTGATGCGCGGCGTGATGGATGCGCTGAAGAAGAAAGCGCCATCGGCCGCGATCCTGCTGGCGGCCGCGGGCCCGGATAAGGTGAGTTTCTCGGCCATCGTCAGCGATGATCTGATCGCCAAAGGCCTCAAGGCCGGCGATTGGATTAAGGAGGTGGCGAAGGTGGCCGGCGGCAGCGGCGGCGGCCGCCCCCAGATGGCCTCCGCCGGCGGCAAAGATGTCTCCAAAACCAGCGAAGCCCTCGACACGGCCCGAGCCATCGCGAAGAAATCCCTCGGTGTGGCGTAGGCACCTGACTCCCCCACACGATTTTGCGCACCGCTCTTGCAACGCCGAAGTCGAAATGACACTATACCGGTGTGAATTGCCGCCTCGGGCATCGGCGGCAATTTGGTTGGAGTTGTAAGGCGACAAGGCCGGTCGGCTTTTTCGTCGCTTGAATTCGAGGCGCGCGGGCACGATGGGTGTCCGGCGGCCAGCAACTGTCACGATCGCGTGATTGTCCACTTACTCTTGAAAGAGTGACCCATGAAGAAATTCATCACAATGTTTGCCGTCGTCGCCGTCATGGCGCTGGGCATCTCGGTCGCCAAGGCCGCCGAGGAGACCACACTCAAGGGCACCATGAAGTGCGCCAAGTGCTCGCTCAAGGAACAGGCCAAGTGCCAGGCCGTCCTGGTCGTCAAGGATGGAGATAAGACCGTCGAATATTTCCTGTCGGATAACGCCGTCGGCAAAGCCGCCCATGGCGCGATCTGCAAGGCCGATAAAGAAGGCTGCACCGTGACCGGCACCGTCAGCGAGAAGGACGGCAAGAAGGTCATCACCGCAACCAAGGCTGAGTAGTCATTCGCACGCCAACCGGTTTGACGGCGATGCCCGACGTCGAGCCGGTTCCCGCGGAAGATTCCCAGACTGAGCCAAAAAGCCCCCGGCGATATCGATCGCCGGGGGCGTTTTACATGGAGCGGCGTTCGAAGGATCGGGCGCAAAGTAGCACGGGCATCTTGCCCGTGTCCCCTCGATGAAGTTCCGTTTCCAGAACCGCATAGATCGCTGATGTTCGTGAAACCGTTGATGGGAAAGGGGTTATGGAAGAAATAGGCTGGGCTATCGTGGGGCGGTGGAGGCGGACGGTTTTATGGATATTGCGGCCGCGTTGGTTATGGGACGTTGAAAGGAGCGTATTTGAGAGAATTGCGTCGTCGGCAAGGGCGGGACGCCCTTGTCACGGGGGCGCAGCGGGCGGGACCGTGGAATGCTCCCCGCCAGATTGTAGTTGATACATCCGGCCGGTGCGGTAATGTGATGGTATGGCCCGGCCAGTGTTTACGCCGGAGCCGGAGGAGCGAATTTGTGTCTGGTTCCAAGCCGCGCCGGAAAAAACTAAATCTGGAGTTGCGCCCTTTGCCGCGCGCCCTCGGCCGATATCTCATGGTCGAAGCGCTGGAAGACCGCACATTCCTTACGGCGACCGTCATCGATGTGATGGTGCTCTACGATGATGATGCGCTGGCCCAGTATGCCGGGTCCGATGCGCTGATCCAGAAGGCGATCGGCCAGTCGATCGATTTCGCCAACCTGGCCCATCTCAATACCCAGGACAATGTCGTCCTCCGCCTGGTTCACACCGAGCACCTGGTCTACTCCAGCACCGTCGGCGGAACGCCGGCCTCGGAGTACACCGACCTGGCCGCCCTGAAAGCCAACGCCACCGCCAATAATCTGCGCGCTCAGTACGGCGCGGATATGGTTTCGATGGTCGATAGCAGTTCCGAAGGCGGGGGCCTGGGCGATGAAATGCCCTCGCCGGGTGGAGATTCAACCGCTGCTTTTAACGTCGTGGATGTGGATGCCATCGGCCCGGGCCAGTCGACGATGGCCCACGAGTTCGGGCACAACATGGGCGCGGGCCACGAGCAGGACAACACGACTTTTTTTGCGGCCGGCGTTTACTCTTATTCGTTCGGCTACCACACCGCCGCCACCTTCGCCCAGCATGCCAGCAACGGCACCGATTACGGCGATGTCATGTCCTACCAGGGGGCCACGCTGCCGATTTTCGCCAACCCGCGGGTGAGCCACGCGGGCGTGCCCATGGGGATTCTCTCTCCCAACGCCAACGCCGCGGATTTGTGGCTGACCTTCACGCAGACCGCGCCGGTGGTCGCCGGTTACAAGTCGACCATCGTGGCCGACGCCGCGCCGACGGCCTCGCTCTGGCAGACCGATCTATCCGGCGATCAGCTTACCTTCACGGTCCGCTACATCGATGATATCGGCATCAATCCTGCCACCCTGGATTCATCGGATGTGTATGTGCATACGCCCGAGGGTTTCAACCTCGCGGCGCAGTTCATTGGCGCGGATCAACCCGGCGGCGCTTACGCGGAATCGGCCACCTATCGCGTGACCCTGCCTAAGAGCCTGCCGGCCGTGTCCAGCCTGTCGTTCTTTCTCAACGCGAGCCAGGTGACCGATACAACCGGGCAGGCGGTGGCCTCGGGGCAGATCGCCAACAATGGCGATGGCGACCAGGACGCGGCGTTTACCTATAATAATAACGCGCATTTGACGACCTTGGCGCTCGCGCGGGACACTGGGCTTTTGACCCCCAATTCATCCCGGACCTTGTCGAACAATCTCGGCATCAAGTTCACGACGCCCAATCCAAACGATCCGCCGCATCCATTCGTCCACAGTCAGGATGCAGTAGACGTTTATAAATTTACCCTTACGCAAGCGGCTGGAATAAGCCTTGCGGTCACAGGGCTGACGACTAATGCGAATATCTTCTTGGTAAAAGATTCGGATTTGAACGAAGTGTGGGATGACGTCAACGAGCCGTACGTCGCTGGTGCCGCACTGACCTCATCAGCAGGCGGCGGGCGGCTGGGATATACGGCCGCCGCGGGGACCTATTACATTTATTTCCAGGCGACGACCGGGCAAGCGGCGTCGCCGTATTCGCTGACGATAAGCAACGTCACCGGTGATACGGTTGGCCCGGGTACGCCGGTGCTTGACCAGGTGGACGTGAATTCTTCTTCGACCACCGTTGATCTGTATGTGAAATTCACCGACGATCAGGATATCGATGTTACATCAGTTTCCACCAAGGGGTATCTGAAGATTTTCAACCCATCGGGAAGCGGAATTATTATCGCGCCCGTCAGCGTCACGGGCGGCGGCAAATCCGTGGTCGCGCACTACAACTATAATTTTGGATCGAGTTTTCCGAGCGGCAATGTCAGTGTCTATGTCAGTGACATTGCGGGGTTTCAATGCCTCGTCAAAGATACGGCGGGCAATGCGCTGACAACGCCTCTGGGAACGCTCATCGGCACCTATCGCGTCGGGACTCTTCCTGCCGATGGCACCGCCCCCACCGCCTCGATCGGTTCCGCGCCGCAGCTCCTCGTTCCCACCGGCACCACCTACGATTTTGTCATCACCTACAAGGACAATCGCGGAATCAATACGGGCACGATCGATGGCTCGGACATTCAGGTGACAGGCCCGAACTCTTTCAACCAGGCGGCCACCCTTGTCGCCGGGTCCGTCACCACCAGCCCCGGCGGCGCGTTCACCTCGGCGACCTATCGAATCACCGCGCCCGGCGGAGCGTGGGATTACCTGGATGATGGAAACTACGCGATTGCCCTGAATGCGAACCAGGTCAAGGACCTCAACAACACCAATACCGCCGTCGCCGGCTCGCTCGGCACCTTCAAAGTCCACATCCCCCAACCCGGCGATGCCGATTTCGACGATACGGTCGGCCTCAATGACCTTCTTTTGCTGGCCAACAATTACGGCCTCACCGGCAGGGGAATCCAGACCGGCGATTTCGACTACGACGGAGTTGTCGGGCTGAACGATCTGCTGCTTCTCGCGAATCACTACGGCATCACGATTCCCACGCCGGGCGCGCCCGTTCCGGGCGACCCAGTGCCCGGCCCGACCCCAGGCGCGGCCCTTCCCGGCGCGGCCATCGCGCCTGATGATACAGGATCCACCCCCGCCGCCGCCCCGACAGATACAACGACCGATACGCCGGCCAACACGACAGCCAATTCGACGCCAGCACAGGATTCGGCCACCACCGACTCCACACAATCGGGCAGCACGATCATTTCGCCCGCCGGCGCGATCGCCCCGCCCGCCGTCATCGCGGCCGATCCGCCCATGGACAGGCCCGTCTACGAGGGCCCCGCCCCGGCCGCCGGAAATGGCGCTCCCTCCGCCGCCAGCCCCGCATCCGCCGCGCCCGCCCCAGCCATCGCCAGCGCCCCCGTGGCGGTGGTCGTCGTTGCGTCCAAGCCGGCCGGGGTCGTCGCAAGCCGTGTGATTTCGCCCACCGCGAAATCAAAGCCCGCCGCCAAACCGCTCCCCCAGCAAACCAAACCCCCGGTGATTTCCCCGGTCGGTTGGGCAAAACCCACTTCCACCAAAACACCCCATAAAATCTTCTCGGAAACCCCCGTGATCCGCCCCAAACTCCAACCCCCACCCCTGAAAAAACCCGCGCCACTAAAGCGGTAATGAAAAACACCGACCACTCGCCAACCCGCAGCGCCGCAATGAAGACCCGAAAACTCCAATCATCATTCATCATTCATCATTCATAATTCTGCCTTCATCCCTCCCCCATGCCTCTCGATCCCGATGATGAAATCTGCTTCTGCTTCCATGTGAGCCTGCGCAAGGTGGCGAGTTTTTGCAGGGTGGAAAAACCCACGGTCGCATCCCAGATCAGCGAGTGCCTCTCGGCCGGCACCGGCTGCGGCTGGTGCCGGCCGATGCTGCGGAAGCTCCACAAACAATACTGCCCTAATGCCGCCCCGCCCTGGTGGCGGAGTGTGGCGGATACCGACGAGCCGGCCAGCGAATACCATTCCGCCCAGCGCGATGCCGAGGCGCAGGAAGTCAATCCCGAAACCTACGCCGCGGGGCGGCAGGCGTATTTGAAACAGACGGGAAGGAAGCCGCCGACGGAGGAAGGCAGAAGGATGAAGGATGAAAAATGAATGTATTCCAGGGTCGGGAGCCGGCCACTAGAAACGCCCCATACGCCGACCATCGCCCCCGGCTCCTGACCCTATCGCGTGGTCAGCGGAGAATCTCGACGACGCAAATTTGCCGCCCGTACGAATTGCCAGCGAATCTCCTCAGTTTTCTGATTCATGTTTCACTCCGCCACGCCCTCCAAATCGACAACATCACCCCTCCCCCGCAGTAGAACTCTCCGCGGTGCCACTACGTTAAATTCAATGCTGAAGGAGCTGCTTCGATGCGGTCTAGGAATCTGGTCGCGGGGTTATCGTCTGGAATGGGTCGAGGCCTGAAACTGGCGCTGGCGGTGGCCGGCGTGCTGGCCATCGCGCCCGCGCCGCGCGCCGCCGCGCAGATGAACCCGGCCGAGTCGCTCAAGGCGCTCAAAGCCGGCGAGGGCCTCTCCGCGCAGACCTTCGCCTCCGAGCCGATGTTCGGCAACCCCTGCGATATGGATGTCGATTCCAAGGGCCGCGTCTGGGTCACCGAAGGCTGGAACTATCGCGGCTCCAAGCTCCGCCCCGCCGGCGACCGCATCATGGTCCTCGAAGACACCGATGGCGATGGCAAGGCCGACAAAGCCCACGTTTTCTATCAGGGCCCGGAGATCAACTCCGCCCTGGGCATCTGCGTTCTCGGCGACAAGGTGATCGTCTCCTGCGCCCCCAACGTCCTGCTCTTCGAAGATAAAGACGGCGATCTCAAAGCCGATGGCCCGCCCAAGGTGCTCTTCTCCGGCATTTCCGGCGTCCAGCACGACCACGCCATCCACACCTTCACCTTCGGCCCCGATGGCAAGCTCTATTTCAATTTCGGCAACGCCGGCAAGCAGCTCAAGACGGCCGATGGGAAACCTGTAATCGATCTGGCCGGCAACGAGGTCGCGGATAAGAACAATCCCTATCGCCAGGGGATGGTCTTCCGCTGCGACCTGGAGGGGACGGACCTGAAGAATGTCGAAACGCTGGCCTGGAATTTCCGCAATAACTACGAAGTGGCGGTTGATTCCTTCGGCACGCTCTGGCAGTCGGATAACGATGATGATGGCAACCGCGGCGTGCGCATCAACTATGTGATGGAGTACGGCAACTACGGCTACCAGGATGAATCCAATAATGGCGGCTGGCAGGCCGAATGGGCCAAGGCCCAGGCCCGCGGCGCTACCGATGATCTCCGCCCCTTCTACCATTGGCATCAGTTCGATCCCGGCGTGGTTCCCAACCTGCTCCAGACCGGCGCGGGCTCGCCGACCGGCATCTGCGTCTACGAAGGCAAGCTCCTCCCGCAACAGTTCTGGGGGCAGATGATTCACTGCGAGCCGGGTGCGAATGTCGTCCGCGCCTATCCCGTCAGCAACGATGGTGCGGGCTATAAGGCATCGATCGTCAACATCATCAAGAGCGACACCGATCGCTGGTTCCGCCCGGCCGATGTCTGCGTCGCCCCGGACGGCTCGCTGATGGTGGCCGACTGGTACGATCCCGGCGTCGGCGGACATGCCACCGGCGACAAGCCCAAGCCCGGCGACAGCGCCGCAGCCTTCCAGCCGCGCGGGCGCGTCTATCGCGTCGCCCCTTCCAGCGCGCCCAAGTACACCATTCCGGCCATCGACCTCTCCACCCCCGCCGGCGCGGCCGGCGCGCTGGCTTCCCCCAACCTCGCCACCCGCTACCTCGCCTGGACCAAGCTGCACGATCTGGGAACCGCCGCCGAGCCCGAGCTTCTGAAAATGTGGCAGAACCCCGCCGAGCCGCGCCTGCGCGCCCGCGCCCTCCAGCTCCTCGCCCGCATCAAAGGCTCCGAAGCCAAATACATCGCCGAAGCGCTGGCCGACAAAGATTCCGACATCCGCATCACCGCTCTGCGCATCGGCAAGGAGCTCAAGCAGGATCTCCTTCCGATCATCAAAACGCTGGCCAAAGACCCCTCGCCCCAGGTCCGCCGCGAGGCCGCCATCGCTCTGCGCTTTAACAAATCGGCCGATGCCGCGGCTATCTGGACCGATCTGGCAACCCAGTACGATGGCAAGGACAAGTGGTATCTCGAAGCCCTCGGCATCGGCGCGGCCGGCCAGGAGGATGCCTTCCTGACGGCCTATCTCGCCAAGACCCCCGATGCCGTTTCCACGCCCGCCGGCCGGGATATCATCTGGCGCTCGCGCACCGCCAAGGCCGCGCCGCTGCTCGCCAAAATCATCCAGGACCCCGCCACGCCGAAGGATCAACTCGTCAAATTCTTCCGCGCCTTCGATTTCATCGGCGGCGAAGCCAAGACCGATGCCCTGCTGGCGATCCTCAATGGTGCACCTGCCAACAAGACCATCCTCGTCGAAACCCTCGGCCGGCTGAAAAATCTCGACCCCGCTAAGGCCGCCGCCGTCAAAGGCCAGGTCGCCAGGCTCCTCGATGGCGCGAAAGGCACCCCTGAGTTCGTGCAGCTTTGCGAGCAGTTCGATGTCACCGATCGCGGCGATGAGCTGGTTGCCTTCGTGGCCGCCCACCCCACCGATGTCGCCGCGGCCGCGGCGCTTCGCGTGATCGTCAAGAACAATCCGGCCTCTCTGGAAAAAGGCCTGGCTGGCCCCGATGGCGCGAAAGTCGCCGGCGCGCTGGCCGCCTCCACCGATAGATCGATCGTCACCACGCTCGAAAAAATCGCCGGCGATGCCAAACGCAATCTCCCCATCCGCCAGGCCGCCATCAGCGCCCTCACCAAGAGCAAGAACGGCGCGAAGGCCGTCCTCGATCTGGCCGCCAAGGGCAAGCTTGCCGATGATGTCAAGCCTCTCGCCGCCGCCCTCCTCCACAACTCCTCCCACAAGGACATCCGCGATGAGGCCATCAAGCTGATGCCCCCGCCGGTTGCCAAAGGCGCTGAAAAACTCCCGGCCATCGACAAGCTCATCGCCATGAAAGGCAACGCCGCCCACGGCAAGGAGCTTTTCACCAGCGCCACCTGCTACTCCTGCCACATCATCAGCGGCTACGGCACCCAGTACGGCCCGGAGCTCTCCGAGATCGGCAACAAGCTCTCCCGCGAAGCGCTTTTCACCTCCATCATCTACCCCAACGCCGGCATCTCGGTCGGCTTCGAGGGATCGATCATCAGCACAAAGGATGGCGATGATCTCGATGGCATGGTCATCAGCGACACCGCCGATGAAATCATCCTCCGCCGCGCTGGTGGGATCAACACCCCCATCAAGAAGAGCCAGATCAAGGAGCGCCGCCCCATGAAACTGTCCATCATGCCCGAAGGCCTCGTGCAGACGACCATGTCAACCCAGGACCTGGTGGACCTGGTGGAGTATTTGAGCGCTCAGAAAAAGGCCGGGAAATAGGGCGAGACCGAGCGCATTACTCCCTCTCCTGCACTCGGGAGAGCGCATGACTCCCTCTCCCGTACTCGGGAGAGGGCATTAGAAGAGTTGAAATGCAATTTGCGCAACCTGCGTTCACCATTTACCGACGTTTTGATTGTAAGTCCTTTGGCTCATTCCTCTTCGTGCATTTCGTGTTTTTCGTGGTGAATAATCTGGGCTAAGCATGGCACCAGCATGGCACCCAGGAGGCGCGCATAGCGCAAAAAAAACCGCTGTTCCATTTCGGGGAACAACGGTGCCTGATTTCGTTAGATCGAGATGATTACTTCGCCTCAACCGCAGCGGCAGTCGCTTCAGCCGGCGCGGCCTCGCCCGGCTTGCCCGGCGCGGTCTTCTGGAAGCTGTAGGTTCCGCCGAACTTCTTGCTGAAGCGCTCCACCCGGCCGGCCGTATCGACGAACTTCTGCTTGCCCGTGAAGAACGGGTGGCAGGCGGCGCAGATATCGACGTTCAGCTTGGGGACGGTGCTGCGGGTGGTGAAGTTGTTCCCACACGCACAGTGAACCGCGCAGACCATATACTTGGGGTGAATCTTGGCTTTCATGGCAATTGCTCCTGCTGCGTCGGACGTGCGAACCAGCACCGGGCCGGGTCGTCAGCCGCGCTAAAATGTCTTATTTCAATCGAGCCAAGCACTATATCCCGGATCAAACCCCAGTTCAAGGCACGCTAAATCTGTACATCCGCCCCGATTCGCCTATGATTTGCCCCTTTCCGCCATCTGCGGCCAGTTTTACCGCATTTTCTCCCGTGGCACGGGCGTCCCGCCCGTGCGAGCGACGATAAAGCAAACCCGTGACACGGGTGTCCCGCCCGTGCGAGCGACGATAAAGCAAACCCATGACACGGGCGTCCCGCCCGTGCTGACGACGACGAACGAACAACCGTGACACGGGCGTCCCGCCCGTGCGACCGGCTTAGAAGTACGAGGAACCCATGCAAACCACCATCACCGGCAAAGCCTACGTCCTGGGCGACAATGTCGACACCGACCAGATCATCCCCGCCCAGTATCTCTCCTTCAACCCGGCCATTCCCGACGAGCGCAAATACTTCGGCATGTACGCCAACTCCGGCGTCCCCGAAAGCCAGGCCGGCCTGCCCACCGGCAACATGAAGTTCGTCCCCGAGGGCGCGTTCAAGAGCCCCTACACCATCGTCATCGGCGGAAAAAATTTCGGCTGCGGCTCATCGCGCGAGCATGCCCCCCTGGCCTACGCCGAGGCGGGAATCCAGTGCGTGATCGCCGAGTTCTATGCCCGCATTTTCTTCCGCAACAGCGTCAATGGCGGATACCTCGTCCCCCTGGAATCGGTCCAGCGCCTGGTCGATAAAATCAAGACCGGCGACGAACTCGAAGTCCATCTCGACAAGCAATATGTATTGAACAAAACCCGCAGCGAGCGCTATGAGCTTCGGCCGCTGGGCGATGTGCTGCCGATCATCGAGGCCGGCGGAATCTTCACCTACGCCAAGCAGGCAGGCATGCTGAAGTAGCAAAAGTAGCTCGCCATTCCGATGTAGCTCGACATTCCGATGTCGAGTACGAACCGTTGGCGCGGGAATGGGGATGGAATTGGGATGGGCGTCGAACAGCGGAAGTGCCGAGCGCGAAGCCTCGACATCGGTATGCCGAGCTACATCACTTTTTCGCCGGCGGCGGCGCGGGATGCATCGCCTGCTGATACAAAAACCCAATCAGGCAGGGGATCAGCACGGCCGCCGGCAAAATGAACGCCCGCTTGTTGAAGATATCCGTGATATCGTGCTGGATCGATTGGTACTTGTAGATCAGCCCCAGGATGCCGAAGACCAGCATCACCGATCCCTGCAAACTCGTGTACATGATCAGGCTGCCGCGATAGACGATCATCGAGAGCATGCCGAAAAGGATCAGCCCCGACAGCGCGCCGGAGAAGGCCAGATCGGGTTGCAACTCGGCCTGCCGCCAGAGGCTCGCGCCCAGCGCCGCGCCGAAGATCCCGCCCATGATCGAGACGGCGTATTTCATCATCGGAAGCGTGATCGCCGCCGCGACGACCGCCCCGATAAACGCGCCGGCCGCCATGGCGTTGGCGCTCTTGCCCAGCAGCCCGCCCATGTAAGCCCCCGCCGCCATCGCATTCAGCGTCACCAGCGGCTTGAAGATGCAGTATCCAAACAGAAGGTAAACGATCCCGAAGATCACCAGCAGGCAGGCCTCGCCCGGACCCATCGTCTGGCACCAGGTGAGCAGATCCATCTGCCCTGGCCAATGGTCGGGAAACAGAGGCATCCAGGCCTGGGTCGATGCATTCTTCGCGATGGCTAATAACGTTTCCACAACCCTAGTAGTCGGCAGTCGGCGCGGGAATTTCTTAGCTAAAGTGGGCGGGGGGCGTACGTCCCATAACGCGCGATCAGAAATGACTGAATCGCCGGGCCAAGCGAACGTGCCCACCCATTCCCTCGCCCGGCCATACTTGCGCGACCCGAGCAGTCAGAATCGCCCCACGCCGGCGTAACCCCATCGCGTTCCAATGAATCGAATCCGCCCAAAGAAATTCCCACTGCTTATGTCGCCCGGATTATAGTAGCCGGCGACGCTGCGGAAGATGGAGTCCGACCATGACCAAGCAGGTGCGCATCACACTCGCCTCACCCGAGCAGATCCGCTCGCGCTCGCGCGGGCCGGTGCGCATTGCCGCGACGCTGGATGCCGATACGCTCGCCCCCATCGAAGGCGGCCTCTTCTGCGAAAAAATCTTCGGCCGCCTCAAAACCAAGTCCCGCGCCCGCCGCTTGGGCCATATCGAACTGGCCGCGCCGATCGTGCATATCTGGTTCTTCAAGTCCAATCGCTGCCCTCTCAAACTGATCCTCGACATGAGCCGGTCCGACCTCGAGCGGGTCATCTACTTTCAGAATTACATCATCATATCGCCCGGCCAGACGCCCCTCAAACCGCGCCAGTTGCTGGATACCGATGAATACAACCAGGCCCGCCGCGACTACGGCCGAACCTTTGAAGCCGCGATCGGCGCCGATGCGATCCGGACCCTCCTCACCCGATTCGATCCGCCCGCCGAAATCGCCGCGCTCAAGCGAAAAATCGCCGCCACCGAATCTCCGCGCCTCCGCACCGAACTCGCTCGCCGCCTGCGCTTTCTCGAATCCCTCCTGCGCTCGGGCAATCGCCCGGAGTGGATGGTGATGCAGGCCCTGCCGGTCATCCCGCCGCGCCTGCGCCCGATCCGGAAAAATTCCGAAAAACCGACCAGCCCCCTCAACCAGTTGTACGCCGCGGTGATCAACCGAAACAGCCGTTTGCTCAAACTGGCCGAGCTCAACGCGCCGGATGTGATCATGCGCAACGAGATGCGCATGCTCCAGCAGGCGGTTGACCATCTCTTCCACAATCGCCTCACGCGCCATCCCGCCCTGGATCAGCGCAAGCGGCCGCTCAACAGCCTGGCGGACAAAGTCCGCATGCGAATCGCCGGCGCGCGCTCCCGCAGCATGGATTGCGATCCTCTCGACCGCAACGTCGATTTCTCCGCCTCCGGCCTGCCCGTTCCAGACCCAACCCTCCGCCTCGATCAGGTCGGCCTGCCCTGGAAGATCGCGGCCGTCCTCTTCGAACTGCACATTCACCGCCGCATGATCCAGTGCGACTTCGCCCAGTCGCCCGCCGAGGCCCGCGAGAAATGGCCGGAAATGCTCCGCACGCGCGATCCGCTCGCGGCCGACCTCGTCGAAGAAGCCATGGCCGGCCGCGCCGTCATCCTCTCCAACCAATCCCCCCTCCAGCGTTCGGATATGCAGGCCTTCGAGGCCCACCTGGTCAGCGATGATGCCATTCACATTCATCCCCTGGTCTGGAATTCTCTCGTAAAACGGAGTGAAACCGGCCGGGTCTCCGTCCATCTCCCCCTCACCATCCCCGCCCAGGCCGAGGCGCAAACCCTCATGCTCGCCCCCGCCAGCCTCCTCTCCACCGAGAACGGCTCAAGTGCCCTTCTCCCCACCGATGACATCATTCTCGGCCTCTTCCATCTCACCAGCAAGCGCGATGGCGACAAGGGCGAGTACATGACCTTCGCCAGCTCGAATGAAGCCATCCTGGCACACGAGGCCGGCAAGATCTCCATGCACGCGCGCATCCTCGTCCGCATCGAGCGCGCGCAGGTCGTCTCGGCCGAGAACGGCCCGCCCAAATCAACCGCCGATGAATCCTGGCGCACCACCCACGCCCATCGCGGCCATGCCCAAGTCACCCAAAGCGACAAACCCGATGGCTTCAACAGCCGCGTGATCCGCACCACCGCCGGCCGCTGCCTCTTCAACCAGCGCCTCCCCTTCACGATGCCGTTTTACAACTTCCCCATGAGCCGCGCCGGATTGAAGCGCGTAATCGCCGATTGCCTCGTTCTCTACCAGCGCGGGCCGACCATCAACCTGCTCGATGCGATGAAAGACCTCGGCTTCAAATGGTCCACCCGCGCGGGCATTTCACTGGGCATCACCGACCTGCGCGTTCCCGAAAGCAAGCCGCGGATTCTCGAAGAAAGCGCGAAATCGGCCGAGAAACACGAGAAGAATTGCCGCATCGGCGCGATCACTTCGAACGAGCGCCTCAGCCATCTGATGGATGTCTGGTCCAGCGCCCGCCGCCGGATCGGCGATGATCTGGTCGAGCAGCTTGCCCATGATGACCGCGATCCCGATGGCCGGCCGGTCCCTCCCAAATCGCCCGGCGCGGTCCGGCATTTGAACCCTCTCTATCTCGCACTCATGGGGCAGTGCGGTCTGGAGATAGCCGAACTGCGCCGCCTCGCCGGCATGATCGGCCAATCGACCCTCCCCAGTGGCGAGCTCATCGCCGCCCCCATCACCGCCAACCTGCGCGAGGGAATTTCGCCGCTGGAGTTCTTCTCCACCACATTCATCGCGCGCAAGAACCTGATCGCGGGCGTGCTGAAATCGGCCGATCCGCAGTACCTCACCCGCAAGCTCCTCCGCCTGGCCCGCGATGTCATCATCCGCCAATCCGATTGCCGCACCCGCGACGGCATCAGCAAATCAATCGTCCATCGCGGCCAGCGCGGCCTGGCCGAATTGCGGCATCTCATCGCCGGCCGCACCAGCCGCGATACGATTATCGATCCGGTCACCCGCGCCGTCATCGTCGCCGAAAATGAAATGAACACCCCTCAAATCGCCGCGCGGATCCAGTCGATGGGGATCGATATCGTCCGCGTCCGCTCACCCCTCGCCTGCGAAAGCCCTCGCGGCATCTGCGCCAAGTGCTACGGTGCCGATCTCAGCACCGGCGACCTCGCCGAGCCGGGCCTGGCGGCGGGTGTCATCGCGGCCCAGTCCGCCGGCGAGCATCCCGCCCATTTCAAGATGCAGGTCCGCCATGTCGGCGGCGCGCTCGGGGATGTGGGCGCCTGCACTGCCCGGTCCCAGGGCATCGTCCGCCTGCGCGATGTGAAGCCCGCGACCATCGCCGGCGACGATGGCAGCCCCCGCACCATCGCCCTCGGCCGCAACGCCAGGCTCGTCATCATCAATAACAAGGGCGGCCAACTCGAAGAGCATCCCATCCCCTACGGCGCAACCCTCCTGGTGGCCGAGGGTCAGAGCATCAGGCACGCGCAAAAACTCGCCGAGTGGGAGCCCTATCGCAACCCGATCCTCGCCGAGGCTCACGGCGTCGTGAGCTTCGAGGATATTGAAGAAGGGTTCACGGCCCGCTTCGATGAGATCCAGCAGCGCCAGAAAAAACTCCACATCATCGCCCACGATGGCCGCCTCCATCCGCGCATCGAGATCATCGCCGATGATGGCCGCGTGCTGGCGGCCTGTTTCCTGCCCATCGGGGCGTGGATCGATGTGGAAGAGGGCGTGTCGGTCGAGCCCGGCCGCCTGCTGGCGCAGATGCCGCATCAGCCCCTTCCCTGGCCGGCGATCGTCCATGGCATTCATCGCGTCATCGAGATTCTCGAAGGCCGCACGCACCATGGCAACGCCGCCCTGGCGGAGATTTCCGGCATCGCCGGAATCCGCGATGAGCCCGCGCGCGGCCGCACGACCATCATCATCCGCAATGAAAACGGCGAGGAGCGCGAGCATCGCGTGAGCCGCGATCGCGGGCTCAGAATCTACGATGGCTATGCCGTTGAAGCCGGCGACGAGCTCACCCACGGAACCCTCTCCCCGCAGGATGTCCTGCGCATCCTCGGCGAGGAGGCGCTCTACCAGCATCAACTGGCCGAGCTGCGCGATCTCTATCGCCAGCAGGAGATTATCGTCGATGACCGGCATTTCGAGATTCTTCTGCGCCAGCTCGTGCGCAGCGTGAAGATCGAAGAATCCGGCGACAGCGATTTCATGCCCGGTGAATCGGTCGAGCGGCATCGATGGACGCGGGCGCTCGATAACCTCGCGAAAGCCGTGCGAATCACCGACCCCGGCGGAACTGGTCTGAAAATTGATGAGCCCATCGACCGGCAGAAAGTGCAGATCATCAACCAGGCCGCCGAGTCCTCGAGAAAAGCCCCCGCCCGATTCCGCCGCGCCCGCCCGCCGATGGCGCGGCTCGAGTTAATCGGCATGACCCGCGCCAGCCAGCGCGATACATCCTTCATCGCCGCCGCGGGAGAGAGGTCGGCGGCAACAGTCCTCACCCAGGCCGCCCTCGCCGGCGCGATCGATCCCCTGGATGGGCCGCAGGAAAGAATCATCACCGGCCAAATCGCCCCCGTAGGCACAGGTTTTAATAAGTGACATCGCCTTTCCCGCGCGCCGCAAGTGTCACAGGCGCGACTCGCGGTACGAATGCCTCGGGTCCCACGGTAAAGAACGTTTGCCGATCGGCGCTCGCGTCACTACTTGAAGCTGACCTTCGAAAAGGCCTTCAAGGTTGCCGCCGAGGCTCCGGTTGCAGTGGTCGCGGTGACCGCGACATTCGAGCGGGGGCCGCTCGGGCTGGTCGAATCATCTGCGGGCAGCCAGACGCTGCCGCGGGGGCCTTTGCCGCCGACCGCATCGTCGGCCGGCACGGCCACATCGCCACGCGGGCCCTTGCCGCCAACTGAATCATCGGCGGGAACCGACACATCGCCTCGCGGCCCCTTGCCACCAACTGAATCATCGGCCGGGACAGACGCGTTGCTGCGCGGGCCGCCGCCACCGCTGCCGGTCGCATCGTCGGCCGGCCGGCCACCGTCTTTCTTTTCCACGGGCTTGTCATCCTTCTTGGGGTCCTTGGTGGTGTCGGGGCAGATTTCCAGTCCGATCGCCACCGCCGCCCCGCCTGCCGCCGCACCAACAACCGGCCCCGCGATCGTGCCCACCGCTCCACCGATGGCAGCGCCGCCTACGGTGACACCGATCTTGCAGGCCGCGGACACCAAATCCTGAAACGAACCGCCGAGGCCGGCCCCATCCTTGGAGCCTGGCCCGCCGGCACCGCCATTGACGCCCTTCTCTGCGGCCCCGCCGAGCGTTGCGCCGGCCTTCGAACCGGTCGGACCGCCAATGATTCCGCCGACGATCGATCCCACCGTGCTGCCGGTGCTGCCGCTGTTGCCGCGCCCGCCCGAGGGCGTGCCATCCGCGCCTCGCCCATCGAGGCCGCCATTGCCTCCAAAGCCTGTGGGAGCACCCGCTCCGCCAAAGCCCTGTCCGTTCAAACCACCGTACTTGCCCTTGCCGAATTGCGATGCCATGCCGTCCTCTTCGCTCATCCCGTTTCCACCCGGAAATCCGCCGAACCCCGGCCCACTGCCTGGATCGAATCCGCTGCCCGGGGCGCCACCGCGGCCGCCAGCGCCAGCGTACGGGCCGAAACTGCCCCCAAATCCGCCGTCGCCGCCGTGGGTGTTGGGCGCCCCATGCTCGCCCGAGCC
>JBBRTW010000025.1:0-30047 GCA_038244055.1 Tepidisphaerales bacterium
CGCTCCATCCCGCTTCTCATGTGCGCCGGCGTCATCACCGCTGTCCCCCTTCTCTGGTTCGCCGGCGCGGCCCTCCGCCTGCGCCTGGCCACGCTCGGCCTGCTTCAATACATCGCCCCCACCGTCTCCTTCCTCTTGGCCCTCACCTTTTACGGCGAGAAATTCACCCCCGCCCAGCGCATCGCCTTCCCGATGATCTGGGTCGCCCTGGCGGTTTTCTCCGTCGATTCGCTCAGGGCATATCGCCAGCGCGAGGCCGATCGGGCCAAGGAAAAAGTGCCTGAGCCGGAGGAGGGGGTGCTGACGGATATGTGAAATCGCAAATTCCGCCATGCCGCGCAATCCGCGCTGTTGCGCAATTCGTCATGCTGAGCTTGCGAAGCATCTGGCCTCGAATATCCGGGCCATTCCAAAGCGAGAGGCCCCCATCGTTCAATGCAAGATCCTTCGCAAGCTCAGGATGACAATCGACAATCGCGGCACCCTTTGCCGCAATTCAATCCTTCGCCCCCTTGGGCCTCTCCCCCGGCGGCTTGATCGCCTTATCCTTCGCATCGCGCGTCGGCTCACCCACCGATTTTAATACAATATCATCAAACATCACCGTTCCCTGCCCGAGGTAAATGTAGAGATCCACCTTGAGCACCTGCACCGGAAACGAAACGTGCTGGGGGTTCATCTCATCGACAATTTCAACCCACTTGCCGTGCGTCGAACCGGTTGGCGGAACCTGCCGGCGGTAAATCTCGCGAAGCGTCGGCTGGCCTTTGATGTCCTTTCCCTTGGTGTACCCCTTGACGAAAATGTGCAGTGTCGGCCCATCGGAGTTGTACTTGAACGACATGCGATAGCGCATCTGCGTCGCGATCTCAATCGGGTCCGACAGACACGCCAGCCCGTTGGTCTCCGCCACGCCCTTGGACATGTGCATCACCAGCACGTTGCCCGGCTTCCCATCCGGCCCGGCCGGGACTTTCACGATCGCGACCTTGTCCACCCCCGGCATCTGCTGGCCGATCTCGATCGGATAATACTGCGATTCCAGAATCCCGCTCCAGTGCCCCGCCTCCGCGAAATCGCCGTTGATCATCAGGTTGGGATTTTTCTTCCAAAGCTCCTCCGCCTTGGCATCATGCTGAACCGCGATTTCATTCGGATGGGCGAATTTATCGACATTCTGGATCGTCTCCAGAATCTGCTCCGTGGCGAAGCGCATGTCGGTGGGATCGTTGATTGCCCTGGAAAGCGCATGCGGCTTGGGGTCGGTCTCGCGGAGATCGAGGACGTTCACGCGCAGGGTCGTCCCCTTGAGATCGCCCCACAGAAAAATATTCGGCTTCTCGGTATCCGCGAGCTGCTTGATCACATCCACCGGCGTGTCGAACGTCACCGGCTCTTTCGCCTCGGCCGCCAGCTCCTTCATCTTGGGGCCGTCAATGACCGTGAATTTGTCGGTCCGATCCAGTTTCGCCCGAAACGCCAGCGCCGCGCGATCGCGGGCGGATTCCTTGGCATCCCCACCAATCGGGAAGACGGCGACAATCGGCCGCTCGGGAAGCGTCGGCGAGGTTTTGGTATCGTCGGCGGCCTGGAGGAAAGCGGGAAGAAGCAGGAGCGGCAGGAGGCGGAGAGGGGTGGTCATGGCGATATAATGTACCACAAGCCGGTGTTGGGGCATGGTGAATTCCACCCGAAACACGTCGCAGTCATCGTGAGAGAGCCTAAGGCGACCGAAGGATCCAGCCTATACGGATTGGCCTGTTCGACATGACGAATGGCCGCGAAGAATCGGCATGATCCTTCGGGTCGTCTAACTCCCCTCAGGATGACCCTCATGCGACTCGCGACAACCACAAGCACTTATATGTTATCCAATTGCACTTTATTTCATTACGCCCTCGACCACTTTCCCATGCACATCCGTCAACCGGAACTGCCGCCCCTGATAGCGGTACGTCAGCCGCTCGTGATCGATCCCCATCAGGTGCAGGATCGTCGCCTGATGATCGTGGACGTGTACCGGGTCCAGCGTGATGTTCCACCCGAATTCATCGGTGGCCCCATGCACGTGCCCGCCCTTCACGCCGCCGCCCGCCATCCAGAGCGAGAAGGCCCGGCCGAAATGATCCCGCCCGTTCGGCTTGGCCGGGTCGCCCTGACCGAACGGCGTCCGCCCGAATTCTCCGCCCCAGACGACCAGCGTGTCATCGAGGAGGCCGCGCGCTTTGAGATCCTTCACCAGGGCGGCCGAGGGTTGATCGGTATCTTTGCACTGCTCGAAGAGCTGGGTGTAGAGATTATTGTGCTGATCCCAGCCGCTGTGCATGAGCTGGACGAAACGCGTCCCGCGCTCCAGCAGCCGGCGGGCGATCAGGCAGTTGTTGGCGAAAGTTCCCTTCTTGAGCACCTCCGGGCCATACATCTCCAGGATCGACTTGGGCTCGTTCGAAAAATCGAGCAGATCCGGCACGCTGGTCTGCATGCGGTAGGCCATCTCGTACTGGCTGATGCGCGTGTCGATCTCCGGATCGCCATAGTCGGCCAGGTGCTGCGCGTTGAGATCGTTGATGTCATCCAGCAGCGCCCGCCGCGAGGCGCGGTCCATGCCATCGGGGTTGGCCAGGTAAGGCACCGGATCGCCCGTGTTGCGGAAGCGCACGCCCTGGTAGCGGCTGGGAAGAAACCCGCTGCCCCAGTAGTAGTCGAAGAACAACTGCCCGCAGGTTTTGCCCTTGTCGGAGGAGGTCATCACGACGAAGGCCGGCAGATCGGATGATTCGCATCCCAGCCCATAGCTCATCCACGCCCCCATGGATGGCCGGCCGGGCACTTGCGCGCCGGTGAGAAAGAAAGTCACGCCCGGCGCATGATTGACCGCCTCGGTATTCATCGACCGCACCAGGCAGATGTCATCGGCGATCGAGCCGATGTGCGGCACCATCTCGCTCATTTCCATCCCCGATTTGCCATAGCGCGCAAACGGCTTGATCCCGGGCACACAAGGCCATTTCTTGTAGGAAGCGGTCATCGTCGAGAGGCGGGTCGCGCCGCGCACGCTCTCGGGGAGGTCCTGCATATACATTTTCTGCAGCATCGGCTTGGGGTCGAACAAGTCGATGTGGGAGGGAGCGCCGCCCTGCCAGAGGTAGACGATCCGCTTGGCGCGGGGGGCGAAATGAGGGAGGGAATTCTGGACGGAGGAGGGAGTGCTGAGTCCTGAGCGCTGGGTGCTGAGGGGGGAGATCGGGCCGGCCCCCAGTGAGTTGTCGTTGTTCAAAAGCGAGGCGAGTGCGGCCGCGCCGATGCCTGTGGCGGTTCGGCCGAAAAGCTGGCGGCGGGTGACGCGAGCGAGGTTGGTTAAAAGTTCGGGAGGCATTGGCGGGAAACTCCGTGCGTATGCTATACTAATGCAAATGGTTCAGGCGATCCGCGAAATCGTGACGGTCGGTTCGGACAATTCGATATTTGTCAGGGCACCGGAGTTGATTCCAGGAGCTACGGCCGAAGTGATCGTTTTGGTCGATTCGGAGAATGCCAACAGCATCGGGAATGCCCGGCTCGCTGCGCTTAAAGCCTTGCAAGAGAGCGTCGGCTTGACGGCCGAGCAGGCCGAAGCGTGGGTGAAAGACGCCGATTTGGAGCGGAAGGCATCGTCGAGGATGTAAGGGTGGCCGTGATTCATCTCGATACCAATTTTCTCATCCGGTCGCTGATTTCGGGGACGCCTCAGGACGTTCATTTACAGAACTGGATTAGTCTAGCGCTCGCGCTCCCGGTTCGTTATTCCCGCGTCAGCGCCTCATCCAGATTAAACACCGCCAGACAAACCGCCGTCCACGCCGCATGTTCGCATGGGTCCAACGATCCATCGCTCTGCGAAACCCCGGCCGACACCAGCTTCTTCGCCTCTTCGACCTTCCCGCCAAAATGCTCGAGCTGGCGGGCAAGCATCCTTCGGAGTGTTTCACTTTCGCGCGCATTGGGCGAGCGAGTCAGAACGCGCCGAAACACCGTCGTGAGCCGCGTATCATCATCCGCCGATGACTTGACGACCTTCTCCGCCAGCACCCGCGCCGCTTCAACCCAGGTCACATCATTGAGTGTCGTCAGCGCGTGAAGTGGTGTGTTCGTGGTGCTGCTGCGGACTCGGCACGACTGCCGGCTCGAGCCATCGAACATGTTGGCCGGTGAAACCGTCCGCCGCCAGAACGTATACAAGCTGCGGCGGTAGAGATCGGGCCCGGTGGATTGCGGATAGGTGAAATCGCGCTCCTTGGTGATGGCCAGCGCTTCCCAGATGCCATCGGGCTGGTAGGGGTAGACGGGCTTGCCGCCGACGCGTTCGTTGAGCAGGCCGCTGGCCGACAGGGCGATATCGCGCAGGATCATCGAAGGCAGGCGAAAGCGCCCAGCGCGGGCGTAGAGGCGATTCTCCGGGTCGGCCGCCAGAAGCTGCGGCGTGACCTTGCTGCTCTGGCGATAAATTCGGCTGGTGACAATCAGGCGGGTGATATGCTTCATATCCCAGCCGCTCTCGCGGAACTCAACCGCCAGCCAGTCGAGCAGGTCCTGGTGGATCGGCACATCGCCCTGCACGCCGAAATCCTCGCTGGTTTTGACCAGCCCCGCGCCCATCAGATTCTGCCACATGCGGTTGACGATCACCCGCGCGGTCAGCGGCTGCTCGGGGCTGACCAGCCATTTCGCCAGCCCGAGGCGATTCTTTGGGAAGTTCGCAGGCATCGGCGGCAGGAAGGCGGGTGTGATGAAGGAGACTTTCTCTTTCGTGGGCGAAAGATAGGCGCCGCGATCGAGGATGAATGTCTCACGCGGCTTGGCATCGGACATGACCATCACGCGCGGGTAATCCTCGGTGCGGAAGTCATTGTACTCTTTCTCGGCCGACTTGAGCCGCTTAGGAATTTCAGGGTTGATCTTGGGCAGCACCTTCTCATCGAAATGTTTCTTGATGTCGCGATCGCGGTTGGATTTGTTCTGCGGCTCGGCGCTCCTGGTCTGGGCGCGGATGGATTTGTCGGGATACGATTCATCGGCCGACACGCGCATTTGCCACTGCTTCTGCATCTCGCGCGCCTCGGCCTGCAAATCGTTGACGCGCTTCTGGAGCAGATCGTTTCGCGATTTCTGCTCGGGCGTGCCGGCCTCGATCACCGGATCGGCCACGCGAATCCGCGTCGGCGAGCCGCCCGGCACCCCGCTCTCCGGCACGCGGTTGAATGCATCCATCAGCGAGTAATAATCGCGCATCGTGATGGGATCGTACTTGTGGTCGTGGCACTGCGAGCAGGCCATGGTCAGCCCCAGCCAGTTGGTGGAGGTCACATCGACGCGGTCGAAGAGAATCACATTCCGCTGCTCCTCGGCGATCGCGCCCCCTTCGCCATTGAGCAGGTGATTGCGGTTGAAGGCCGTGGCGACAAGCTGCGATTGCGTCGGCTTCTCCAGCAGATCGCCGGCCAACTGCTCGATCGTAAACTGATCGAATGGCATGTTGTCGTTCAGCGCCTTGACCACCCAATCGCGCCAGACCCATTGAAACGTATCCCCATCCTGCTGGAATCCGTTCGAGTCGGCGTACCGCGCCGCATCGAGCCACGGCAGGGCCATCCGCTCGCCATAGTGCGGGCCGGCCAGGAGACGATCGACGAGCTTGTCGTACGCGCCCGGGGATGAATCGGCGATGAAGGCCGAGACTTCTTCAGGAGTGGGTGGCAGCCCGGTCAGGTCGAGCGTAACGCGTCGAATCAGCGCCTCGCGCCCGGCCTCGGGCGAAGGGAAAAGCCCGCGCTCGGCGAGGCGGGCGAAGATGAAGGCATCGATGGGATTGGCGGGGACGAGTTGCCCGAACTTGGAGGCGATTGCAGGCAGCGGCGGGCGAACCGGCGCGACAAACGCCCAGTGCTTTTCAAACGTCGCCCCCTGAGCCACCCATCGCTTCAAAAGTTCCTTCTGCCCGGCCGACAGATGCCGGTTCGACTTTTCCGGCGGCATGAAATCCTCATCGGCCTCGGGCAGTAAAATCCGCCGGACCAGATCGCTTATCTCAGGGTGCCCGGGAACGATGTTCTTCCCGCCGGCGAGTTGCCCTTCCTCCGTATCCAGCCGCAGTTTGGCTTTGCGGCGATTGATGTCCTGGCCGTGACAGAAGAAGCAGTTCTCGGAGAGGATGGGCCGGATGTCGCGCGTGTAACTGATGGGACGCTCGGGCGGCGCGGCGAGGGCGAATGCGGCGGTGAAGGTCATCGCCAGGCCGAGGGCAAGAAGTCGCGGAAAAGAGTGGGATAAGACGAATGGCATATGAGCGGTCTGAAGTGTGCGCGGAGTACGGCTGGTGGCGACACGATTGGGCGACTCTCATAGGATACGCGGGATTCGCGCGGTTTGTTGTGGTCAGAATGACGGAAGGAGACTGACTCCCCAATTGGATGTTGTTGCCCTACAATCGGGCCTGCCTCAAACCGGAGTTGGAATGTCGATGTTCGATGACCTCAAAAATATGAATCTCGGTAACCTCGGTGACATCATGTCCAAGGCGCAGGAGATGCGCCGGCAGATGGAAATCGTGCAGGGGGAGTTGCAGAAGAAGACCGTCACGGCCGATGCGGGCGGAGGGATGGCCCAGGCCACCGTCAACGGGAAGATGGAGCTCGTGAAGCTCAAGATCGACAAGACCAAGGTGGATGTGAATGATACGGAGCTACTGGAGGATGTGATCATCGCCGCGGTCAACGCCGCCCAGCACCGCGCCGGCCAGATGATCCAGGAGGAGATGCAGAAGGCCGCCCAGCGAATGGGCCTGCCGCCGGGGATGCTGCCGGGGATGTGAGGAAGATGAACCACGAAGGGCACTAAGGACACGAAGAAGAGGGGGATGTGGAAACCGCTTGAAGTGTAGATGTCGGGTCATGCTGAGCGCAGCGAAGCACCTTGCTGGTCCTTCGAGGCCCATTCGCATCTGGAGTGAGCCTTGAAGTTCGAAGCAAGATTCTTCGCAAGCTCAGAATGACTGCGATGCGGCATTCGCGAATGGATGCATCCCGTTGATCCGCGTCGATTTGCCGGTCACTAAACAAATCCCGCAACAATTCTTCGTGCTCTTCGTGCTTTTCGTGGTTCAATCGCCTTGCCGGGGCTACTATTGATTCCTTTGACCCTTTGACTCGAACGATTCCGGGACATTGATGATCCAGAGCCAGAAATCCATCCGCATCCGCGGGGCGCGGGAGCATAACCTTAAGAATATCGACGTGGAGATTCCGCGCGATCAACTCGTGGTCATCACGGGTTTGTCCGGTTCGGGCAAATCCACGCTGGCCTTTGACACGATCTTTGCGGAAGGTCAGCGGAAATACATGGAGTCGCTCTCCACATATGCGCGGCAGTTCCTGGATCAGTTGCAGAAGCCGGAGCTCGATGAGATCGAAGGGTTGCCGCCGACCATCGCCATCGAGCAGCGCTCGGCGTCGCACAACCCGCGCTCGACCGTGGCGACGACGACCGAGATTTACGATTACCTGCGCGTTCTCTTCGCGCGGGCCGGCACGCCCCACTGCTGGAAATGCGGCAAGGTGATCGCCAGCCAGTCGGCCAGCCAGATCGTCGATGCGGTGATGCGCTACCCGGCCGGGACCAAAATGATGATCCTGGCCCCGATGGTGCGCGGTCAGAAGGGGGAGCATAAGGAAATGTTTCCCGCGCTGCACAAGCAGGGTTTCGTGCGGGCGCGGGTGGATGGGGAGATTGTCGAATTGGCCGGGCCGGCGACGTTTCCGGTATTGAAAAAAACCTTCGCGCATACGATCGAAGTGGTCGTGGACCGGGTGGTGGTCAAGGCGGAGATTCGCAGCCGGATCGCCGATTCGGTGGAGACTTCCCTCAAGCTCAGCCAGGGGCTGGTCGTGATCGCGACCCAGGATTCATCGGGGAATTCGGGCGGAAAATGGGTGGATCAGACCTTCAGCGAGCATTTCGCCTGCGCGGATCATCCGGAGGTCAGCCTGCCGGAGCTCGAGCCGCGCCTGTTCAGCTTCAACTCGCCGCACGGGGCCTGCCCGAGCTGCCATGGGCTGGGGACGGTGTTCGAATTCGATGCGGATATGGTGGTGCCCGATGAGAGTTTGAGTTTGGAGAACGGCGCGATCGAGGCCTGGCGAAAACACGGCAAGCGGATGAACGTCTTCTACGCGCGCGTCCTCCGCACCTTCTGCCGCGATTTCGGTTTTCCCTATGGGATGGCCTATAAGGATATTCCGAAAAAGGCGCGCGAGGCCCTGATGTTCGGCACCGAGGCCAAGGGCGATCAGGGAACGGGGACGGAATTCGAGGGCGTCATACCGAATCTGCAGCGCCGTTTCGAAACCACCGAGAGCGAATGGGTGAAGGCCCGCCTGCATCAGTACATGAGCGAGCAGCCGTGCGAAGTCTGCCATGGAACGCGCCTCAAGCAGGAGGCGATGGCGGTCCGGATTCATGCGGAAGAGCTGGGAAGTGACACGGGCGTCCCGCCCGTGCTGAATGCGCTCGTGCCAAAAGCTGTGGAAGCTCAGGGTAACGGCCGGCCTTCGAAATCCAAAAGCGATTCGCACGGGCGGGACGCCCGTGTCACGGGAAGGAAAAACAGCTCGGATCCGGCCGCGCCAGCGCCCGCGGTCGCATTGCCCGGCCTGTCCATCCACGATGTGACCTCCCTTTCGGTTGCCCGCGCCAAGGCCCTGTTCGAGGGATTGAAGCTATCGAAGGAGGGTGAAGTCATCGCCGAGCCGATCGTGCGCGAGATCAAGGCGCGGCTGGGATTCATGGTCGATGTCGGGCTTGGATATCTCACTCTGGATCGCAAAACCGGCTCGCTTTCCGGCGGCGAGGCCCAGCGCATTCGCCTGGCCACCCAGGTCGGCTCCGGGCTGGTGGGCGTGTGCTACGTTCTGGATGAGCCCACCATCGGCCTGCATCAGCGCGACAACGCGCGGCTGATCCGCACGCTCCTCCGCCTGCGCGATCTGGGCAATACCGTGCTCATGGTGGAACACGATGAAGACTGCATCCGCGCGGCCGACTATCTCGTGGATATCGGCCCCGGCGCGGGGGCGCATGGAGGATATGTCGTGTGCGCCGGGCCGATGCCGGCCGCGCTGAAAAATACGCAATCCGTGACCGTCAAATACCTGGTCGGCGAATTGGGCATCCCCACGCCCAGCAAACGCCGCAAGCTCGATCCGGAGAAAGAGTGCATCGAAATCAAGGGGTGCAAAGAGAACAACCTCAAGAATGTGGATGTGAAGTTCCCGCTGGGCGGCCTGGTGCTGGTGACGGGCGTCTCCGGCAGCGGCAAGAGCACGCTGGTGAACCAGACATTGCTGCCGGCGCTCAAGAGAAAGTTGTACGGCTCGAAGCTCAAATCGGGGGATTTCAAGACGATCAACGGCATCGCCAAGATCGACAAGGTGATCGAGATCGATCAATCCCCCATCGGCCGGACGCCGCGGAGCAACCCGGCCACTTACACCGGCGTGTTCGATGAAATCCGCAAGACCTTCGCCCTCACGCGCGAGTCCAAGATGCGCGGCTACGCGAATGGCCGCTTCAGTTTCAACGTCAAAGGCGGCCGCTGCGAGGCCTGCCAGGGGCAGGGGAATAAGCTGATCGAGATGCACTTCCTGCCCGATGTGTATGTGCAGTGCGAAGTGTGCAAAGGCCGGCGCTACAACGCCGAGACGCTGGAGATCCACTACCGCGGCAAATCCATCGCCGATGTGCTGGAGATGACGGTCGAGGAGGCGCTGGCGTTCTTCGACAACTTCCCCAAGACCAAGCAGATGCTCCAGGCCGTCAACGATGTCGGCCTGAACTACGTCAAGCTCGGCCAGCCCAGCACCCAGCTCTCGGGTGGCGAAGCCCAGCGCGTGAAACTGGCGGGTGAACTCGGCAAGACCCCGACGGGCCATACGCTGTATGTGCTGGATGAGCCGACGACGGGCCTGCATTTCGCGGATATCGCCAACCTGATGACGGTGTTGAACCGGCTGACCGATCTGGGAAATACGGTGCTGGTGATCGAGCACAACCTGGATGTGATCAAGTGCGCCGACTGGGTGATCGACATGGGCCCCGATGGCGGCGATGGCGGCGGACGAGTGGTGGCGGCGGGAACGCCGGAGGAGATCGTCGCGGCGGGGGCGGGGTATACGGGGGATTATTTGAAGGCGAAGGTGAACGTGCCGAAGTCGGCCGAGGGCAATGGGGCGAAGCGACAGAAGCAGACGGTGGGATAGGTTGCTGAGATGGTGCGTTGAACAATGACACTGCCGCGCTATGATGGCGAATGTGATCACCATCGATTTTCAAATCACCCAGGCCGAGCGCAAGGAGATGAAGAGCGTCATGATCCTGCCCGCAAAAAAGGGAGCGAAGGCGGATCGGCCCAAGAGTGTGACGCGTGGATTGTTCGGATGGGCGCTGTTTGGAGCAGTGGCGGTCCTTTTCTTTGTCGTGCTCCAGCATAAGCCGCGAGGCAATCAGTTTCCGTCCCAAACCGAAGACGAAAGCGCGCAATGGACGATGGGGATGATAATTGGCGCGACGGGGTTTGGTTTGGGAACTGCGATGTTTGCGGCCGGATTGCTCGCGGCAAGACTTAGTCGGCGATGGCTGGAAGGGCATCTGAAACCACGCTATTCATTCGGGGAGAAGGGGATCATCAAGTTGTATGGTGGGAAGCAGGAAGTGAGGCCGTGGGAGTCGATTCACAGCTTCGCGGAAACGAAAAACCTGTTTATCGTACGCACCCTGCCGTCAGAGGGAGAGGGTTTCCCCAAGCGATTGTTTGGCGATGAGCAAACGGTGGCGCGTGTGCGGGAGTTGCTGACAGCCAAAATCGCGGATCGAGCGCCGGGATCGTTGGCGCAGCGCGGGTCGGCGGGTGGATTTGAAGTAGGAGGATTCCGCTCCGATTGGATTGCCGAGGAATCCGATGGTCCAGATGAAGAATTGACTGCGAATCTGGCCACGCCTTCCATCGAGTTTCAATTGATCGGCGAAGATTTCGAGCGTTTCTCTGACCATCGTCGACAGATTTTAAGGCGCTTTCGAGCGCGCCGTCTTCGCGGCGGCGCTCAGGAAATGGCGGGGCTGCTCATCTTGCTGGCGATGGTGGGCGGGCTTGTTCTGGCGTTCGCGTCTTCTCTGTATTTGAGCATCGCGCATTCGTCATCGTGGACAGTTGTCGCCACCTTTTCGGGCGTCTTCGCGTTGGTGTTTGTGATGGCGGTGGTGAAGTCGCTTTCGCGCCGGGCGCTCGGAAAAAAATCTCGCGAGCGCTTCGAGCGATATCCGCGCAACGCCTTGCCGATTCAAGTGCTGCTCACCGACGCGGAATTCATCTACTGGGCCGGCCAAGTTCGCTATCGGCTGAGCTGGCACGAAGTCGTTGGAATCATCGATGTCGACGGGCTCATCGCCGTGGTCGATGGAGACGTGACCTGTTACCTCATTCCGCGGCGGGCGTTTGCGTCGAATGAGATACGGGATCAATTCATGGAAGCGGTTAGTGCGCGGAAACGTGCGCCGCCTGGAGCGAGCGCCGGCGCATGATTAAATGCGTCACGATCATCATCAGCGCCGCATAAGGGGCGAAGATCGCGAAACCGTGCTGGCCGGCGAGAAAGGCGAAGGGTATCCAGCGGACATGCTTCATTTGCACATCCGTTTGTATCACGGAACTTGAGCGGCCGCGACTGGAAATGAGCGCAATCAACAGGGCCGCGCGTGAAACTGGGAAGGGCGTGCGGGCGGTAGGGGGGTGGCGGCGGTTTGGGTGGAGTCAGGGATGAATTGGCGGGGGGATGGGAGGGGTTTGCGGAAGAGGCGGGCATCGACGGCGCGAGACGTGAACTGGAGATGGACTATCTTCGCAGGCCGAGACTTGCCCGCACGAGCCGGCGTATTTCCCGGCAGCGCGCCACGGCTTCCTTTGCCTGGACGCGATCGGCATCTTTGCCGGGATACCGCGGCTCCACCGCGTACTGCGTCAACACGCGGAGCGATGGTGCAAGCGGCGCCCAAAGCGGTTCAACCGGCACCAGTAGATGCAGAAGGTGTTCGAGGTCGTGGGTCTTCGGAATGTGCAGGCCTCCCTCCTCCAATCGCGCCTTGAGGTACTTTTCAACGCATTGTTGAACGTGAAAGCACACGGCGTTGTGGTTGGCCAGCCTTTTTACGCGGAACTCGCGCGCGGCCGTGTTGAAATCCCCTTCGGCCTTCTTTATCCACGCCCGGGTCGCATTTTTCATGGAGCACGCGCCCTTTCTCATTGATTTGCTTTATGAACGATTCGCCATCGGCGAGCCGCCGCTGAAATGTTTCCGGCCGGCAGACGATGATGTCCTTGGGAAAGTGCGTGGCGATCGCCGCGCGGATCGCAATCGCCCCCTCCACATTTCCCTTCGGATAGCGCATCAAAACCATCAGATCGACATCCGAATCCTCCGTCGGCTTTCCGTAGGCGTACGAACCGAAGAGGATGATCTTCTCGGGGTTGAACCGCCGGGCGATGGCGGCGGCGTAGGCGCGGATTTGACGCATCGTGATCATCGGGAGCAATTGTACCGTGGCAAACAGGAAATGCCCGACGCCAATTCTAAATTGCGGCGGCCCAAGACATTTCGGCGCGGCCGCGTCTGATGTCGAGATTACTCGAGCAATTTCGCGATCGCGTGATGGCCATGCAGGCGCGCAAGCTCCAAGACGGTCGCGCCTTCGCCGTCCGCGATTTCGGGGTCCGCGCCGTGCGCCAGTAGATACTTCACGATGCGGGAACTGCCCCAGCAGGCGGCGTTGGTCAGCGGCGTGTCGCCGGCGCGATTGGCGGCATTCACATCTGCCCCAGCATCGACCAGCAATTTAACAACTGGGAGATTGGAGTCCGTGACCGAGACGATCAGAGGCGTGTTTCCCTCGGAATCCGTTTGATCCACGCGCGCTCCCGCCGCGAGAAGGGCTCGGACGACAGCGGCATTGTCTTCACGGGATGCCGCCAGAAGCAGCACCGGCTCGCCATCGGCGCTGGGGCTGTCGGGATTGGCTCCGTTTTTGAGCAATGAGCGTATACAGGTGAGATTGCTCTTGCTCACATCGGCTCCGCCTTCACCGTCTCATCGTAAATCTGCAGCAGCTTGGATTTGTCGAAAATCATTTCCTGCCGGGTCAGCCCGACGATGTCGTACTCGTGGGTCAGCTCGATCGCATCCACCGGGCAGGCTTCCTCGCACATGCCGCAGTAGATGCAGCGGAGCTCGTCGATGTCGAACTTCTGGGGGTATTTTTCGCGGTCGTCCCAGGGAGACTCGGCCGCCTCGATGTGGATGCACCGGGCCGGGCAGGCCGTCGAGCACATGAAGCAGGCGACGCATTTGACCCGGCCTTCCTCATCCTTATTCAGGCGATGCACGCCGCGGTAGCTTTGCAGGAGCATGCCGCCCTTCTCGACGGGCATGTCCTCGCGGCGCTCCTCCGGGTACTGGATCACGCGGTCGGTCCCGGTGAGCACCTTGAACATGTGCTTGAGCGTCGTGCCCAGGCCGATCAGAACCTGCGGAACGTAGAACTGATCCGCGAACGACATCTTCGGCTCTTGCAGTGTGATGATTTCGTTTTCGTTCATGGCATTTACCAGCGGTGGGGCCACCGGTTCGTTGATTGGTCGGGGCGGCGCGGTTCGGACGTTCGAGAAGACGGTGGGCCATGCCCACCCTACGCTTCGACGGGTGATATTGAAGACGTCACACCGGCCGGCAGCGGCGTCGTGCGGAAGCGGCTGCCGGGGACGCGGATTTTGCGGTTGATGTTCGGGGGGGCCGGGAGGAGTTTTTTGCCGACGCCCATGCCGATGAGAAGCACGACATTGCTCCCCAGCAGCCAGAGGGCCATTCGGCCGCCGATCGGCGCCAGGAGCAGCGTCCCGTAAGGGCCGGTCATGGTGCCCCGGGACCCGCCCAGGGCGTAAACTACGATCGTCGTCAGCACCAGCATTCCCAGCGAGACCGGAATCAGCCCGCGCCACGCGAGCTGCATGAGCTGATCGAATCGGAAGCGCGGCAGGCTCCAGCGCACCCACATGAAGACGAAGATGAAGAAGAGACTCGTCCCAAAGATCACCACGCCCCGGACGATCGCGATGAGGATGCTCGTGGTCGCGCCGACATTTTCCGGAGCGATCGAACCATCCGCGCTCGGGATGCCCGAAAGCACCGGCCAGATCTTGTCGAGCCAGGGAATGTGCCAGCCGCCGAAGAAGAGCGCGACGCAGATCACCGAGGTCGTGATCATCCCGGCGTACTCGGCCAGGAAGAATAGGCCGAATCGCATGGCCGAGTATTCGGTGTGATAGCCGCCCACCAGTTCCTGCTCCGCCTCGGCCAGATCGAACGGGGCGCGGTTGGCCTCGGCGTGGATGCAGATCAGGAACATCAGGAACGCGCAGGGCTGGCAGAAGACATTCCAGGCCGGCACGATCCCGCCCCAGTAATGCACCTGGCGATCGACGATCGTGGAAAGATCGAGCGTTCCGAACATGACCACGACCACCAGCACCGACAGCCCCAGTGGAATCTCATAAGAAACCATCTGGGCGGTGGCCCGCAGCGCGCCCAGGAAGGAGTATTTGTTGTTCGATGCCCACCCGCCGACCACCACGCCGTAAACCGCCAGCGATAGCACCGCCAGGATAAAGAGCACGCCCACATTGAGGTTGGCGATGATGAAAGGCCAGCGATAGGTGACCGTAACCACCCGCCGGGCGGGCTGGAGCTGGCCGGTGTAATCGAGCAGCGGGCCGGTGTCGTATTCCACGCTGGAGTAGATGGTCGCGCCGCCGGGGAGCTGATCCCGCACCAGGGCCGCGGTGTTGCCGCCCGAGGGGACTTCGATGGTCTTGGTGTTCTGGATGGTTCCGCCCCAGGGGAGCGCGGCGATGGAGATGATGATGACGATGATCATCACCATCGGCGCCAGCGTGAAGAGGACTTTATCGACGTGCTTGGCGCGGTAATCCTCCTTCACCAGCATCTTGATCCCATCGGCGATCGGCTGCAGCAGCCCGAACGGCCCGACGCGATTGGGCCCGAGCCGGTCCTGCGCCCAGGAGGCGACCTTGCGCTCGAGAAGGATGAGGTACGCCACCGTCCCGATGATCACCCCGTGAGCGATGATGGCGATAAAAACCCAGGGGGGGATGTTTTGTTGGATCCAGTCGATCATACTTTTAGCCACAGATTAGCACAGATGGGCACAGATAAATTCGGAACAACTCATTGGTTTACTTGAAGGCCGGGGCGGACGATTCGCTTGATTTCCACGCGAGATCCAAAATGAATGAGAAGGCACAGGGGCTTGCCGGTTGCGACGAGATAATTAATGCACTGGGCAAGATGTGCATCGTCGATGCCTTTCGTCGCTTTCATTTCCACGACCACCGAGTCTTCCACAATCAGGTCGGCAATGTATTCGCCGACCACCACGCCATCATAAAGCACGGCGACCGGGTGCTGCTGATGAAATCTCAAACCGATCTTTCTCAACTCCGCAGCCATCGCATTCTCGTAACACTTCTCCAAAAAACCACTCTTCAACTTGCTGCCAACCTTAAACGCACATCCGATGATCGTCTCAGTGATCTTATTCAGTTTGTCAAAATCTGTGATCATCTGTGTTCATCTGTGGCTAAATTCTTAGAGCTCCGCAAATTCATACGCCGGCTCGTTCACCATCTCCGAGGGAAGCAATACTGTCGCGAACGGCTCGCCTAGTTCCTTCCGCACCGCGCTGGCCGAGTAGTATCCCGCGCGGCCTAATAGATTGTTGTAAACATCCCCGGCGCGCTTGGCGCCTTCAAGCGGCGCAACCGCCGCCGCAAACGCCTGAATCTTCCCCGCGAAATTCTCCCAGCATCCTTCGGTCTCCGCCCAGCAGGCCATGGGCAGGACCACATCCGCCTTGCCGACCAGGTCGTGCATCAGGGTTTCCTGAATGACCTTGAAACCCTTCTTGAACACCGCCGGCTGAGCCTTGGCATCAGCCGGCACCCAGTTCGAAAGATACCCGCCGACGATCCAGCCGCCTTTGAGCTTTTTGACTTCGTCGCGCGTCCCGGCCACCAGGTCTTCCCATGTCGCGGTCGACCCGCCCAGCAGCGCCATGATCCGCCGAATCCCGGCCGCGTTGGGGACTTTCTCCCCCTTGATGCGGAAAGTCTCCTTGCCGCTCATGTAATGCTTGAAGACCTGATCCTGCCCGGTGGTCGGGACCGGCCCGAGCGCCAGCAGCGCCTGCGGGTCGATCGCCCGAATCGCCTTGCCCAGCAGATACGCCTCTTCGCAGGCCATCATCGGCGAGAACATGACATACAGGCTGCCCAATCCGCCTTCCGAAGCGGCCGATTTCAACCCCGAGACGGCCTCATTGATCGCATTGTCGTGCTTGGTCTCGATCTGCGCGCCGTACTGGTTCCGCATCGCCCGGGTCAGGCGCTTGGGGTCCTGGATCGCCTTGTACGAATAGCGCGTGTCATCGCTGATCCACCAGGTATTCGTCTCGCCGTTGTAGCGCGGCTTGATGCGGTAGACGACGCCCTCATTGTGCTCCAGATAGATATTTTCCCCGCCGGCATCGATCGGGGAGATCGATGGCGTCTGCTTCAGCAGCCAGACGCGCTGCTTGAAGAGAAAATCCTTATCCAGCAGCGCGCCCACCGGGCAGATGTCGGCCACGTTTCCCGAGAGGGGGTTATCCAGCGGCTTGCCGGGGAAAATGTCGATTTCTTCCTTATGCCCCCGGCCATCGACATACAGCTCGCAAGTCCCCGTCACCTCGCGCGTGAAGCGCACGCAGCGCGTACACATGATGCAGCGGTCATTATAGAGAACGATGTTCTTGCCCACATCCTTCTTGGGTTTCTTGGCCTTGTCTTCCTCGAAGCGGCTTTGGCTCCGGCCGTACTGGTAGGAATAATCCTGCAGCAGGCATTCACCCGCCTGATCGCAGACCGGGCAATCCAGCGGGTGATTGACCAGCAGGTATTCCATGACCTGCTTCTGGTTGGCGATGGCCTTGGAACTCTTGGAATGCACCACCATCCCATCGCGCACGGGCGTCTGGCAGGAGGGGACCATCTTTGGGATGCCCTCCACCTCCACCAGGCAGATGCGGCACGAAGCCACGATGGAGAGGCCGGGGTGGTAGCAGTAATAGGGGAGCTGGATGTTGTGATCGAGGCAGGCCTGCAGGATCATCTGCTTGTCCTTGGCCTCGATGACTTTCCCATCAACCGTGATCTTGGGCATAAGCGGGGGATGATAGCGGGGATTGTGCGGAATTTCACTAGGGGCGGCGCAAGGATGAAGGATGAAGGCAGAAGGATGAAACCGAAGGCGGAGGGAGGCATGTCCTGGAGTGGAACCTTTGCGGTGTTTGGGCTTCGGATGGTACGGTGGAATTTATGAGGCGCTGGCGAATGGTCATCGAAAATCTGCAAGGTCGAGAACGCGATTCGCATCGCGTAAACCCTCTTCGCGCCCGCCGGGCCCTGCGAGGTTGGCTGCGGTCCGTGGTCGTTTGTCTCGTTTTCATCATCGCGCTGCCGGCGCGGGGGTATCTCCGTCAGGCGCCGGAAGATTCAATCGAATGGACCGTCGCCAGTTCCGATGCGATTGTTTGCGGAGTGGTGGAGACGATCGGCCAAGCGAAGGCGAAAATAAATGTAGTCACGATGCGGGTGAACCAAAATCTCAAGGATACGACCGGCGGCATCGCGGCCGGTGGGCGCATCTCATTCCTGGTGCAGTCGGGGCGGCCCATCGAGGTGGGCAACCAGTATCTGATTTTTCTCGTCACGATCAGCCGGGTCAGCAAGGAGCAATCCTGGTCGGCGGACATTGACGCAGCCTTCAGGGCGTATGCTTTCGTGGCGCGCAACGACTGGAACCGCAATCCACTCCCCCTGGGCCATCAGGGAACTTCCTTGCAGTTCTGCAATCTCGACGGCAACCGCATCCCGCCTGACGACCTTCTGCGCGTCATCGGAAATGAAATTGCCCGGCCGGCGCTCGCCAGGCCGGAGATGCTGGAACTCCAGATCAGTCCTCAATCCGAGGCCTACCGATCAAGCGAACATACCTTCCCGGCCTACCTGAACATTCTCCTGGACGACCGCGCTGAATCGCGCGCCAAAAAGTGGATCGCGTCGAAAAACGAGCACGACCGCTGGAATGGGGCGTCCGCGTTATCTCATTTCAAATCCGATGCCAACGTGGCCTTGCTGCGCGGCCTGCTCGATGATCCCTTCGCCACCGACTACAACTATTGGCCCGGCGGAAGCGATTTCATGCCGCCGCCCATGCCCGGGAAATGGCGGAGCGCCGGTTATGCGATTCGCAAGGTGGCCTATGCGGCGCTCAACAAATGGGGGCTCGCGCCGGCCGAGGCGATTCTCGAGCGGCCGGTGCATCCGCCGGTTTATCTTTCCAGGACGGTACTGTGGATGGTGCCGGGGATTTTGGGGGTCATTCTGTTCGTGGTGCTGCTGCGCGGATGGTTCGCCGCCGGCCGGCGCATCCTCGCGGGATTGTCGGGTGTGAGCCTGATCCTACTGGTTCTCTTCGCGGCGCTATGGGTGCGGAGCATCTGGCGGATCGATGAGGTCGGGCTGAATAGCGGCGAGAAGCGCCGTTATGAGATCGCCTCGCTGGCCGGTAGCCTGCGGATCGCGCGCTTTGAGGGGGAGAATTCGCCGGTGCCGCCCGCGCTCACCACCGTTCCAACCTCCGCCGCCAGCGATTGGGACCTTGGGGCCACCGTCAAAACCATGGGCACGCCCAGTTATGCCTCAACGGGTTACGCGGGCTTCCATCACGAGAAGGGGACGATGATGGGCCCCGATTTTCAGACGATGAGTTTTGCCGCCTGGAGCGTGCCTTACTGGGCGCTCTGTGTTCCGCTGTCGATCCTCCCCCTGTTCCGAATCATCGGCTACCTCCGCTGGCGAAAGCGCTCCAAACGCGGCCTATGCCTCTCCTGCGGCTACGACCTCCGCGCCAGCACCCACCGATGCCCCGAATGCGGTGCGGAAATTCCCGCCACATGATGGGTGCCATCCTTGGACGGGCCTCCAGCGCCTCTTTTATGTGATGTCGCGCCATCCCCTTCAAACACTTGCCCCATTTAACCGTAGATGCCATAGTGCCCTCTCCTCCCACCGCCGCAGGATTTATGTCGATTCGCCGTTTTTCCATCGTTCTGGCCTTTTGCTCCCTTCTCCCGCTCCTGGCGCTGGCCGGGTCCATCACCACGCGCGAGGGGCAGACCTATACGGGGGCGATCTCGGTCGCCGGCGCCGATCTCACCATCGCCACCGAACAGGGCGCGAAGACCATTCCCATGGCCGCGGTTGCCCGGGCGACTTTCAAGACCGCGGCCGCCGAGAAACCAGCGCCGGGGCATGGGCTGCGCGGGGAATATTACAGTGGGCGGGCTTTTCGCAAGCTGCTGCTGGTGCGCGAGGATTCGGCCATCGACTATCACTGGGGGGAGGATGTGCTGCCCCATCCGCTGCTCTGCCCCTATGGCCGGGAGTTCTCGGTGCGCTGGAGCGGGCAGATTCGGGCGGAGCATTCCGAGAAATATCAGATCATCGCCAATACCGATGATGGCGTGCGCCTGTGGCTGGATGGGAAGCTGATCATCGACCACTGGCTCGATCAGGCGGCCGGGGAGATCTCGGCCGAGGTGGAGCTGACGGCGGGGCGGGCGTATGAACTCAGGATGGAGTATTTCAATGGGAACGGGCCGGGCGAGGCGATGCTGCTCTGGAGCAGCCCCTCGACGCCCAGGCAGCTCATCTCTACCGCCAATCTTCTTCTGCCACCCGCCGACCCCAAGCCGGCGCAGGTGATTGTCTTGAATGCCCCGGCCACCGATGGCGGCCCGGAATTCCAGCGGATCATCGCTTCGGATAGCTCGGGGCTCAAGGCGGAATACTTCAGCGACAAAGAGCTCAAGACCCTGGCGTTCATCCGCTTCGATGCCAACATCGATTTCCATTTCCACGATGATGTCCTGCCCGACCCGGGGATGCCGCCGGAGGGATCGGTGCGCTGGACGGGCCTTCTCGAGGTGCCGCGCGATGATGAGTACCGCTTCCACCTCGAGGCCCATCTGAACGTGCGCCTGTGGATCGACGGCAAGCTCATCATCGACCAGTGGGAGAGTCGCGGCGGGGATTTTTCCAGCGATTATGTGACCCTGGCCGCCGGCAAAAAGTATTCGTTCAAGGTCGAGTATTCCTCGGCCGCCGGCTTCATGGTCTGCCGCGCCCGCTGGAGCAGCAAGAACATCGGCCGCGATGTCATCCCCCCCGCTTCCTTCTCCATCCCCACCGATTCCCGCCTGGGCAAGCCGGTGATCGGCCTGGTCTATCCCGGGAGCGATTCCCTGGCCTGCGCGCCCGAGTCCCTGGCCCTGCTGGCGGCGGGCTTATCCCCCAACTCCACCGTGCAGAAGGTCGAGTTCTTCAACCGCAACGATCTCTTCGCCGCCGTCACCAATCAGCCCTACCGCTTCGCCTGGACCCGCCCTCCGTCCGGCTTCTACACCATCCGCGCCAAGCTCACCGATTCGCTCGGTGTCACCGCCCTCTCCGACCCCTTCTCCCTGACCGTCACCGGCAAAGGCGATGGCACGCTAAAAGCCCCCTGGGGCGATTTCTACATCGCCAATAACGAATACAAAACGCCCGGCATGGCCTCGATCCAGAATGGAACCTTCAAGATCTCCAAGGCCATCGGCACGCTCACCAGCGACAACGAGCACGATGCCGGCCATTTCATCATCCGCCCGCTGGCCGGCGATGGGCAGATCATCGCCCGCATCGTCAGCGTCGACCCGCGCGATCCCAACGCCGATGCCATGGCCGGTGTCACCATCCGCGAATCGCTCAAAAATCGCTGCAAGCAGACATCGCTCATGTGGGGCGTGCCGGCCAACGACCCGGTGGTCGCCTTCGTGCGCCGCCAGGATCACTGGATGAACCCCGTCTCGATGGAGAAGAACGCCGAGACGCCGCACTGGGTCAAGCTCGTGCGGCATGGCCCGCGCGTGCATGCCTACGTCTCGCCCGATGGCCAGAACTGGGAGCTGCTGGCCTCGGATCGCTTCGAAACCGGCCCGAATGTCTTCGTCGGGCTGGTGGCGTTCTGCAAGGACAAAGACAAACCCGCCACCGCGATTTTCGACAACGTCCAGGTGATAACAGGCTCCCCGCCGTTGGAATCCACCGCCAAAGGTTTCCTGACCCGCACCGGCTCGTTCGTCGCGGCCGATGTCTTCGCCATCGATGACAACGTGATTCGCTACACGCGCGACAACCTGCAGCAGTCGCTCCCCCTGCGCGATGTCGCGCGGCTGGTCGTCAAACCGCTGCTGACGGACCATGCCGCGCACCTGGGCAGCAACCGCACTGGGGCCCTGATGGCGGGGGGGGATTTTCTGGAGGGGGATGTGAAAGCGCTCGCCGATGGGCAGGTGTCGATTTCCTCGGTGCTGTTCGGGTTGAAGAAGATTTATGTGCACGAGGATTTGACCGCCCTCATCCTGCACGATGTGGAGACAGTGGCGGGGGGTGCGGGCGCGGGGGGGTCGCTGATGGTGATGACGGCCGACAACTCCACCTACCGCACCAAATCGATCAAGGCCGCGAAGAACGATCTGGAACTCGAAGACCCGACACTGGGCACGGTAAGAATTCCCCTGTCAACGGTGCTTGAAATTCGCGGGCAGTAGGCCACGCCGGGGAAAACTAAAAACGAAAAACTTAAAGTGGGGAAGTGCGCCGGTGGGGCGATGGGGCGGAAATGTGAAAATAGGGACGTGATTCGCGCCACGACGCCCACCGAATCTAACAATTCAGATTATTGTTGCGTCCGGCCGGAAGGGCTCGTTAATATTGCCGCGACCCATTGTCCCCTTTCAAGCCTGAGGAGGCGATATGAAACACGCGATGATCGAATCGTTGGAAGCGCGGCAATTGTTCTCGGCCGGCCTTGCCAGCAGCGCCGTTGCGGCGGTTCCCGCCAAAGCCACTGTGGCCGTGCCGATGTTCAAAAGGCCGATCGTCCTGACGGCCACCTACACCGGCACATCCACGGCCAAGGGATCTGCCCCGTCCCAGATGACCATCACCATCAACTACCAGCGCCGCAGCAGCCTGCGCGGCACGGTTCACCTGGTGACCTCCAACAACGTCAAGATTGACTGGCAGTTCAGCGGCACCTGGGATGTGGACCGCAACATCAACTTCGTCTTTGTCGGCGGCGCTGATGGCACGGCCACCGGTAAGTTCAGCCGCGATCTCAAGACCATCGATTGCACCTATCGCGTGACGATCCAGAGCGTGTTCTACAAGGGTTCGTTCTCGGTGACGGCGCCCTGAATGGGTCTAACCCGAAAAATTCAGATTAACCACGAAAACACGAAGGGCACGAAGAAGACCGGAGAAGAGTAGAAATGTAATTTGCGCAACCTGCGTTCACCGTTTACCGACTTCTTGACTGTAAGTCCTTTGCTTCATTCCTCTTCGTGCATTTCGTGTTTTTTGTGGTGAACAATCTGGATTAGTGCGTCAGTTCGTAAATCGCCACCCCGAGCGGCGGCAGCTTGAGCAGCATCGCGCCGTTCTTGATCGGCAGGATTTCTCCATTGGCGGCATCGCTCAGATTGCGGGCGCTGCCATCGGCGGCGTCCTTGAAATTCAGCATCGTCTCTTCAGCGCGGCGCGAATCGCTGGCAACAAGCAGCCAGCGCTTGCCGGCCGATTCTTTGACCAGGATGTGCAGCGCGGGGTTGGCGGGCGTCAGCGCAGGCTGGGCGGCAGCGGCCGGAGAAAGAAGAACCGCCTCGAACGCCCGCAATTCCTTCAGCACCGCCCTCAGATTCTCCACCTGCTCGGGATGTTCCTTCGTATACCACCCTTTGAGCGCTTTGGTTTTCGCATCGACCGTGCGCTCGTCGAAATCGAAATACCCCAGTCCATCCGCGCCGTTGATGATGGCGATCCAGGACATGCAGCGCAGCTCCTCCCGCGTCGGGACCTTCGTCAGATACTGCGGGAGGATGGTCCACACCGGCTTGTGCCCCCCAACCGCACGCACCGCCGCCCGCGTCGCATCGGCCACCGCGCGCAGCGAAACGTTGGGAATCGGATACGGATCGGTCCCGATGATGTCCGCTCCCGGCGCTGTATCCTGCAAACGCGAGTAGTTGTTCTGGATGATCACCACCGGCAGATGCGGCTCGAGCATCTTGATCGTGTTGTAGCTCTCGGCCAGGCGGGTCAGATCGCCCCACGGCTCATCCGCGCCGTACCAGCCGAGCATCGCCGGATGGGCCTTGGCGATGGGAATCGTGTGCAGGCGGTTGTAGGTGCTGTTGGCGGCCGCCAACATGAGCAGGTTCGACTTCTGCGCCGCATCGAGCGTCTGGGCCAATAGCTTGTCGTACCCCGCCGGGTCGTTCGGCGCATGCTGATTGATATTGAAATCATTGAACAGCACGTTGAAGCCGAGCTCCGCCATCAGCGGGAAATCATCGGGCATCGCGTGATACACCATGAGGGGGAAGAGTTTCTTGCCCTCACGGGCCAAAACGCGATCCGGGCCGATGGAGATGGGCCCCGCCGGTTTGACGTTGGCGATGCGGAAGTTCTTCGAGAAGACCGATCGGCCGGCCGCCGTGGCGTTGACCGTGAGCGTATGCAAAGAATTCTTCCACGAAGGCAGGTCGAGGAGCAGGTCCTTCCGAACGTGCGAATCGAGCGTGAGGTTCAAGAGCGTGGAGGCCGCGCCGCTGGGCTTTTCCCAGATGAGCGTGGCCTCGATCGGCAGGGGCAGGTCGGGGTCGATATGATCGAACGTGACCAGCAGCTTATCCTGGAACGGAAGTGGACTGGCGTAAGCCTCCAGCGATGGCCCGGCCAGTCGCGGGCGGCCGGTGCGGAGCTGGATGGACGCAACCCGGCAATTCTTGAATCCATTGAGGAGCGTGATGGCACTGCGCCCATCGCATTGCAGCGGCTGGCTTCCGCGATATCGGTAACGATGGCGATCGATCATCCCATCGATGCGCGTGGAGACCGCGCCCAGCGCCTCATCGTAGGCCAGCGTCAGATGCACCCACTTCTTGATCGGCACATTCATCAGCCCATTGATCGTATCGCCGCCCACCGGGAAATACTTGAACTGCCCTGGCGCGGTGGTGAAAATCTCTTCGGAAGGAAATACCAGCCACGCGGTATTGAGCTTCCCCCCCGCCAGATCCCAGGAGAACGAGCCGACCTTCAGCGCCAGCGATGCGCCCTTGGCGGGCAAAGGTTCTTCGAGATAGATCCACGCATCGAGCGTCAACCCGCCGGCGAAAGCGAGCTTGCCATCATCCTTCACCGTGATGCCGTTTTTGTCCGTATCGCCGAACTTCACGCACGAGCCAAACCGCGCATCGTCCGCGATCGTGCCGCCCGCGAGTGCCGGTGTAAATCGCCCAGCCCGATCGATCAGCGCGGACTTGCCCGCATCAGGCTGGAGAAGAAACGCGGTGGCCGCATCGACGGCAACATCAGGCCCGGCCGATCGCGCGGGCGGCTCCGCCGCGGAAACCGCGCAAGCCAGCATCGCCGCCGCGATCATGGCGATTGAAAACCGATCGAAGCGGATCGAACCAGCGTGCGCGCGGGGTGTGCTCATGCCGGACTATACCGCGCCAGGCTCATCTCTGCTTGGCTCACGGCGCATCAGTGGATAACGCCCAACAGAAACAGGATGAGAACGATCACCAGGACCGTGCCCAGTCCGCCGGTGGGGCCGTAGCCCCACTTCCGGCTATGCGGCCAGGCCGGCACCGCGCCGATGAGAAGGAGAACGAGAATAATAAGAAGGATTGGGCCCATGTTGGTGCTCCATTTCTGTGGTGAAGGGCCACCGAACGGGCGGCCGCGTCAAGTTGTGTCGTTGCAATGCATGCCGCGCGAGCCGATGCCCTGTTGGCCCCGGCGGCGGCGGCGAATGGGTTGCGCGTCTATTGCGCGTGAACCTCGGCCTGTTTTCCGCCGGCCGCATAAAACGCGCGCGCCTCGGCCAACAACTGGTCTTCGCTCATGTGCTGTTCGTTGACCGTAACCGCGCCCACGACTTTGCGGGCCAGATCGGGATGATGCTCCTTGAGCTCGGCCTGCAAGTGCTCCATCGCGCTGCTCGACCCGGTGGCGCTGCCGAAGATGAGGATTTGTCCCGCCCCGGCCAGCGAGCGCGCGATCGCCTCGTAGAAGCTCTTGAGCTCGGGCTTGCGCTGCCCGGTGGCATCTTCTTCAACGTGGCGGAGATGGCGGTGAGCGCCGTTGGGGTCGACCGGCGTGATGCGCTGCGGGGCAGCGCCATGCAGTTCGGTCTTGAAGATGCGGGCCTCGCGATGATCGATGACCACCAGCAGATGAGCGCCCTCTGCTGCGGGCGATGAGGCTTGGCCTTGAGCGCCGGCGGCCTTGGTCGCCGCGCCGGTCTTATCGAGAAAGCGTCGAATCTGCATGAGCTCGGCGATGTCCGAGAAATCCTTGCGGCGCGGCGGGTGGACGACCAGGGTCTGCCCGTTGCGCGTGAACTTGACGTTGTCGGCGTTTTCCTGGCTTGAATCGGACAGGGCGATCAGCATCGCGTGAACGTCGCGCCATTGCAGGTTTCGGGCGATGGGATGTTGAAAGATGGCGTCGTAGGTGCCTTGGTGGATTCCGAGCATGGGCGCTTCCATTGACTTGGCAAAGCAGGTTCGCGCTCTGCCAATAAGAATAGGGATCGGCCAGCGAATTAGCCCTACAGGCAAAGGGGCGAGAGAGGCGGATAGCGCGGGGTGAGGAGGGGTGAGGAGGGGTGAGGGGTGGTCGGTGAGAGATTGGCGCGCTTGCCGGGGCTCGGTCGTCGGTCAGCCATAAGATGCTAGGCGGTCCGGCGGGCGAAGGATATAGACGAAACTGGATTGTCCCTTCCGCGAATTGCGGGCGGCGGGTATATATGAAAGCACATGATCTACAGCCGATTCGGAACCCGCGTCACACTCATCACCAAGAGCGAGGACGATGCGGGCGTGGTTTGCATCCAGGCAACCTGCGAGGGAATGGAAGGCCCGCGCGAATATCGCAAGACGGACCTGACCGCGGATAACGGCAATCCGGAGATCGATGCTGCGATTGCGAAACTGCCGTGGCTCAAGAAATAAGCGCGTCAATCAATATTCACCGCAGAGACGCAGAGGTCGCGGAAAAGAGAATATTGTCGAAGGGTGTTAAGGGTGCGAGGCGGCCCACTGGTGTAAGGAAATCTTTTTCAGGGCAGACAAGAATGTCTACCCCACCGATCATTTGGGCAGATAGCTGAACTTCTGCCCGCCAATCGATGCCTCGTACATCAGCCCCGCTTCGCCCATCGTGAAGACCGCCACCCCGCCGGCGTACTTGGCATTCGCGCCGACACCGCTCTTGACGGCCACGGCCGACGCCTGGGCGTCGAAGGCGAAATTGCCGGATTTGAACTTGCTCAGCGCCTGCGGCGTTTCGAAAAAGACGATCTCGGAATAGGCCTGCCCGCCCAGCGCGAAGCCGATGCTTCCCTGGGTCAGGTCGCAGTAGCCGACGACCGCGCCCTTCTCATAGAGCACGCCCTTGCCGTAAGCCCCGCCGATGCCGATCGCGCCCTTGCCGACCGTCGGGAAGACAGCATACCCGGCCGCTTCCTCGGAGAGCTTCTTGATGCTCGGATCGTCCTTGACGGCCCGCACCAGCACATCGTTGGATTCCTCGGAAAGCGCCGCCTTGCCCGAATCCGTTGATGGCGCGGTGGCGCACCCGCCAACAAGGAACGAAGCGGTGGCGATCAATGCGATCGAGAATAGGGCGCGAAGCATGTGAGATCCTTTCGTTAAGTCGTAGTGGTGCGAGCCCGCGTTCGCTCACATTATAGCCGCGAAGACATAAAGACATTAAGGGCGAAACATAAAGACATAAAACATAAAGATGCATGCTGTCGTCATCCTGAGCACGCATCTCACCCGCGCTGGATATCGTCGAGAAGAATCCCATGCGCCTTCGCCCCTCCCGCCAGGAACGGAACCTTCGCCCCTTGATAATTCCGCAAATCAAACGGAAAAACCGCCTTCCCCTGAAAATCCGTGAACAATCCCCCCGCCTCCAGGACAATCGCCGCCGGCGCGGCCGCATCCCATAACTTCCCATTCACCGTCACCGCCGCATGCGCCACACCCGCCGCCACCGTCACCGCCTCCAGCGCCGCCGAGCCCAGGATGCGCACCTTCCAGTTCGTCTGCCCGAGCCACTTGCCCACCCAGGCCGGCAACCGCCCCGCCTTATCCAGCAGATTGCTCGTCAGCATGAGCATCGATGAATCGCTCAGCGCATCGGCCGGCGCCTCGATCGCCCGCGTCCCGCGCCAGGCCCCGTGGCCCTTGGCGGCGCAGTACACCTCGTCGCGCATCACATCGTAAACCACCCCCAGCACCGGATACCCCGCCTCCAATAGCCCGATGCACACGCAGAAACATCCCAGGCCCGTGATGAAATTGTTGGTACCATCGATCGGATCGATCACCCAGACCCGGCCATTGGGATTGGGGCACTCGAACGTGATCGAAGAGCCGCTATCCGATTCCTCGCCGATGATCCCATCGGTCGGGAAGCGATTGCGCAGCCCCGAAACGATAAACCGCTGGCTGGCCCGGTCCGCATCGGTGACCGCTTCATCGGTCGTGGCGATGTGAGTCTTGGTAAGGCGCTGAACCTTGCCGTAATGTTCGAGAATGATCCTGGACGCGCCGCGGGCGAGGTCGATGGTGAATTGGAGATCGTGTTGGAGGGACATGAAGGGAACGTATGGGGAGGCGGGGAAAAAGGAAAGAGCCCGCTGAATCGCGGTAGAAAATGGTTAGAATCGCCTACGACATGAAGCGGCGTGATTTCGAACGATATCTTCGCGCGAATGGCTGCCATCTTGCGCGTCATGGCGCGAATCATGACATCTGGGCGAATCCCCAAACCGGCGCGGAGGCAGCAGTTCCCCGTCATCGTGAAATCGGGCCAGGGCTGTGCAGGGCAATTTGCCGCGAACTCGGCATTTCGCCACCCCCTTGGAATTAGGCAAGTTGAGGTTTGCGACGGGTCCCTTTTCGAAGCTCTTTGCGGAGCCCGCGCCGATAGGCTCGAAGTTCCTTCAGGGCATCGCGTGCATTGGCGAACGCCTCAGCAATGGTTTTCGCCTGCGTTGTCAGGCCGGGATCAATCGGCGAGGTGACGACGAGCCATCCCTCTTCATCTTCTTCGAGATTCAGAATGAGTTTGCCGTCAGTGACCGTATAGCGCTTCATTGGCCTGTATCATATCCTGTTTTGCGGCGATTGCAGCCTGGTTATTTGCCTGCGTCGAATACGGTTCAAACGCCGAACTTCGCCCCATATCTCTGCACGAACCCCTCCCCAAACGCCACCCTCCCATAAAGCACCATCGAAGCGATCGCCACAGGCGTAAACGCCGCATCGGCCTCCTCCAGCGCCCGCCCAATCGCCGCCGCCGTGGCCGGGATGTGCCACGTTCCATGATGCTCTTTGCGATCCATGGCCGCCTCGATTGATTCCCGCGTCCGCGTGCTCCGGGCGAAAAAGATCAACTCCGGCTGGCGGATCGAAACGTCCTCGGCGATCCCCGTGCAGCGGATGTCGGCAATGTCCGCCTCGACAAAACCCAGTTCTTCATGCAGTTCCCGCCGGATCGCAGCGAATGGTGAATCATCGGCCGGATCCAGCGCCCCCGCGAACGGATGAATCCGCCCCGGATAATACGCCACCGATTCGTTCCGCCGCCCCATCATCAAATAGCCATCGGCCGACAGCAGCGCCGGTGAAACGCCCACCGGGTTGGCCAGCGCCACCCGCCCATACCGCTCCGCCACTTCCGGATGCGCCAGATTCGTTCCCAGGAAAACCTTGTAAGAAGTCTCGCTCAGCCGCACCGTCAGGCCCTCCCCCCTGACCCGCCACGATTCCATCCGGCACATCGGCCCGTCGAAAAGATGCACGCCCTTCCGCGCCATCCCGTTAGCCCAGGCGGATTCGATGAGCTTGTCGATCTCGGCGTTTTTCGGACGGGTGGATTCAACCCGCTCCACCCGCACCCGTTCCGCCGGCCAATCGCCGATGGCATGGAAATGAAGAATGGGTGATGAATCGGGCATCTTTGTAGCACGGGCATCCTGCCCGTGTGAACGGCGCTGATGAAATTACGGCAATTCTCGATCGATCCGCTCATATATAAACAAGATGCCTATGTGAACGGCGCTGACGAAATTGCGGCGGTTCTCGATCGATTTCCACTTACATGGGCAAGATGCCCATGCTACGGCATCACACATCAAAATACTTCGCCTGCGGATGATGCGCCACCAGCGCATCCGTGCTCTGCTCCGGCATAAGCATGTAATTCTCGCTCAAATTCACCCCGATCTCCTCCGGCCGCAGAAGCTGCGTGATCAGCGCCCGGTCTTCCAGATTCGGGCAGGCCGGGTAGCCGAAGGAATAACGGCTGCCCCGGTATTTCTGCTGGAAAAGCCGCTTGATGCTCGGGTCATCCTCGCTGGCAAAACCGAGCTCCGTCCGCATGTACTTGTGCCAGTATTCCGCCAGCGCCTCGGCCGACTCCACGCCGAATCCGTGCAGGTAAAGATACTTCTGATACTCGCTCTTCGCCCGCAACTCCTCGGCGATTTGGGTCGCCTTGTCGCCCACCGTGACGAGCTGCAATCCCAGCACATCGTACTCGCCCGATTCCGCCGACCGGAAGAAATCCGAAACGCACAAACGCCGCCGGCCTTCCTGCCGGGGGAAGGTGAAGCGAATCCACTCGCGCGGCGCGCCGTGCGGCACGATCTTGCGCGCGTGATCGA
>JBBRTW010000026.1:0-29372 GCA_038244055.1 Tepidisphaerales bacterium
GAAGCGAGTAAAAACTCGGAATCCGAAACGCCTTGGCTTGCTTCTCGCTTCTAACTTCCAACTTCTCAATTCTTCGAAGACGTCGGCCGGGCTTGCCACCCATCCGACGCCGATTGTCCAAAAAAATCAGGACGGGAACTTGCCCAGGATCTGGATGCAGATGACCAGGGCGAAGAACGTAAAGCCTTCGATCAGCGCCGCGGCGATGATCATGTTGGTGCCGATGCGGCCGCCGGCTTCGGGCTGGCGGGCGATGCCTTCCATCGCGTGGCCCGCGAGCTGGCCAATGCCTTTGGCCGCGCCGATGCAGACCAGGCCCGCGCCCAGCCCCGCGCCGGCAAGGGCCAGGCCCTTGTCGCCGATCAGGGTGGCGGCCTCTGCGAGAATGTCGACCATGAGAAACTCCTGCCGGAACCAGTCCGGTATTTGGCGATCCGGCGGATGAATTGGAATGCCGCCAGGCCGCGAATGTATAGCGCCGAACTTCAATTTGATTGCCCGAGGCGTCGGCAGCCTGGGCGGAGGATTGTGGGCAGGAGCGAGAAGTTAGAAGCGAGAAGCGAGAAGCGAGAAGAGTTTCAATCTTCTGCGCCGGCCGCTCTTCGCCGCTCACTCCCGTTGAATGCAATTCTTCAAGCAAGGACATTTCGCGAGAATTCCGTTCCGAAGGTTCATCTGCTTCTCGCTTCTCGCTTCTATCTTCTAACTTCTATTCAGCTCAATGCTCCGGTGCCACCGCGCTGGCGATAAACAGCGTCGTCAGAAACGTAAAGATGTACGCCTGCAGGAAGGAAACGAACAACTCCAGCACGCGAATCAGCAGGCTCAAAATCGTCACCGGAATTCCCACGCCGATCTGGCCCCAGAACGACTGGCTCGTGGCGATCGGGATGAGCAGCAGCAGTGTCGCCAGCACCAGGTGCCCGGCGATCATGTTGGCGAACAATCGAACCGTTAATGCGAACGGCTTGATCAGCGCCCCGGCCAGCTCCAGGACCAACAGAAGTGACCAGAGCAGCAGATCCGGCACCCACATGATCTTCTTATCGTTCGGGCCCGGCTTGAACGGATGCGGTGCGAAGTTCCAGAAATAGAGCGGAATGGCCGCCGCCCAGGCCACGTTGCCGGGAACTTTCACGCCATGCGAAAGAGCCTGCCCATGGAGATCGCCATGGTCGGGCTTGCCATGATGATGGCCCATGTGCTTGTCATCTTCGTAATGTCTCGTTGGATTGCCCAGAGCCCGAATATCATTGGGAATATCCGCCGCCAGCCCATCCCCCCGGCCATGCTCGAGATCGTGCGCCGTCTCGTGACCCGGCATTCCATCGGAAGAGTGCTCTTCGTGATGCCCGTGGTGGCCGTAGGTGCCATCCATCAGGGACCGCGCTACCTGGTAGATGCCATTGGCATGAATGAAAATAAAAGCCAGGATCGCGAGGGTCGCCGTGGTGCTGACCGTTCCCGTCGCCGTGCCCCCGAGATGGGTTGGCTCTCCATGCCCGCCCCGAAGCAGTGTGATGATCTCATCCAGCGGAATCTGTCCGAGCAGGTTGCAGAAGAGAATGAAGAAAAACAGGGTCCAGAGGAACGGGACAAACCGATCCGTGTGTTCCTTGAGCGCCGGGCGAAAAACTTCGACTCGCAGATATTCCAGGATCGATTCAAAAAAGTTCCGCGCCCCGGTCGGCGCATCGGAGCGCGCCGTCGCGAATAAACGCGGAAAAGTCACGAGCATGATGACCGCGGCGACAGTCGCCATCAGCATCTGGTTGGTGAAGTTCATCCCCAGCACCGTGAAGAGGGTGTGGGGCAGCACATGTTCGATGGGGTCGGCGTTGGCCAGCAGTTGAAGCATGGATGAACTCATGAGGATCGAAGGCGCCTCGTGCCCGAACTAAACTAAAGGGGCTAATCTATATCGTGGTGCCGGTTGGCCGGTTCGCGTTTGTCGACGAACCCGTCGGCCCGGGCTGCGCGGCCGTTCGCCGAACCTCCCGGATCATCGACACCGCCGCGCCTACCAGTGAAACCCAGTAAAAACCAATCAAGAGAAACAAGAAGAAATTCCGCTGGCCGACGACTTGAAGGGCGTACCCCGCCGCCGCCAGCAGAAAGCAGACGAACATATGGGCGACCGTCCCGATTAAAGCGGCCTGCACCATCGCCGCCTGCCCGCCTCCGCGCGCCAACAACACTGGAACCGCCGCCAATTCTGCCGCGACCAGCGCGATCAGCGCCGCCGCGACCGTTTCCTGCACATGCGGCTGCCCCGTTGCCCCGCGCAGGATCAACACCGCCAGCGCTGCCGCCGCCACCATCACCACGGGCATCCAGAGCATGTTCTTTACCAACGCCGCACCGACTTCCCGGTCATTTGTTCATCTGCATGGCCTGCTTGATCAGTAGGTACATTCCCGATGCCATGCCGAGCATCGAACCAACCAGGACACCCCAGGGTGCCCAGTTATACTTCTGATCCAGCCAATTCCCGACAACGTACCCCAGGCCAACGCCGACAGCGACTTCGATTCCCATCCCGAGGTATTTGCCCCAGTTGGGATCGTCCTTCGCCATCAAAAACCGCTCCGCAAGGGGAGATCGTGCAAAATTGCACGAACTCGGTGGCGGTAGATTAGTGGGAGAGAGCGATTGGGTCAAGAGAGGGAAGAAGTCGCCACTCACGCGTTGAGGGCAATCGCATGTGGCATGAAGTGGGCAACAATTGCGGATTTCGGATTGCGGATTGCGGATTGAAATGCGGTTTTCAATCCGCAATCCGCAATCCGCAATCCGAAATCGATGCGATAGGAGTTACATGCGATTGCCCTGCTCACGCGTTCGCGCCCCAGGGGCCTTGGGCGTAAATCATGTTGCCGGGCGTGCCCGAGCCGTTCTTCAGGTGGTCCAGGGCATCAAGGGCGTAAGCGATTTCGGGTTCGCTCCAGCCGGCGTCCCGCATGTTGGACTCGGCGTCGCCGGGATTGAGCAGGACGGGCGCGAGCTTTTTGGAGAGGTAGTCGCCCTGTTGCTCGGGATTCATCTGGGCGAAGCTCTTGCCCTGGTCGATCGCCTTCTGGTAGTCGTAGCCGTCGCCGGCGATCTGGCCCCAGAGGGCCTTGTGGATGTAGTCGCCGCCGCCGTTCTGGCCCTGCCAGATGTGTCCCGATTCGTGGAACAGCGTCTGGCCGTATTCGCTCAGCGTCTTGTTACCGGCGGCATCGGTGTTGAAAAGCGGTTGATTGGCATCGCTGCTGGGCATGTAGATCGTGTTGCCGATCACGCGAGCGCGTCCGTTGATATCGGCGTTGAGCGGGCCGCCGAATTTGATCCGCACGCTCTCGTAGTCGATCGAGTCGCCATAGACTTCTTTGAGCAGCGTGATCTCGTCGGGCGTGAGTGCGCGGCTGGGCGGGGCCAGCCCCAACCCGACCTGGGCAATATCCGCCACTCCCTGGATCACGCGGGCGCCGCTATCCACGACTCCGCCAAGGAATCGTGCGCCGGAGTTGACGAACGCCATGCCAAAACTCTCGCCGGCTTTGCCGAATTGACCCTTGAGCGCCCAGCCGGCGGCATCCGCGATTCCCTCGCCAAAGGTGATCGCCGTCTCCGGCAATACGCGGAACGCATCGCGGGCGACTTCGAAGCCCGTGTTCCAGATTGTGCGAACCATGTCAGTGCCGCGCTGGATGACCTCGCGCGCAGGCTTGCCGAGCGGCCCGAGCAGGTTGGTCATTCCGAGCAGTGCTTTTTCGGTTCCGCTGATAAACCCGTTGGCCACGCGCTGGGTGGAGCGCAGAATGGCCTTGTCCGCGCCGCGCACCAGGCTCTTGAAGGCTTCGCCGACTTTTCCATCCGACAGGTTTGTGAAAAACCCGCCGAGGCCTTCAAATATCCCTTCGCCAAACAACGTGATCCCGCCGAAGATTCCCTTTCCGACCTCGACCGCGCCGTCCGCGATTCCTTTGGCGGCCTCGCCAACGGCCTTGGCCGCATCACTCACGGCGTTGCCGACGGCCTTGGCCGCCGTGCTGACCGCGTTGCCGACCGCCTTGGCCGCGCCGGTGACCGCATTGCCTACGGCTTTTGCGGCTCCATTCACGGCGTTGCCGACCGCGCTGGCCGCGTCGCCGATGGCTTTGAACGGGTCCCAGAACTCCACATCCATCGTCTTGCCGTTGATGGTGACCGTGCCATGGTCATTGTCGTTTTTGATCTCGGCGATCTGGGATTTTGATAGTTGTTCCCCGCTCATAATTCGCCTGAACATCTCACCCTCATCGCCAGCCGCATCGCTCCGGTTCAACTTCGTGTCGAGGTGATGCCCGGCCTCCTCGACATAAGTCCGCGCCGCGAGCTGCGGATCATTTTTCAATTGTTCGTTGATGTAAACCACGCCCACTTCGGCGCTGTAGCAGCCATTGGTCCCGCCGATTTCTTCGCTCTTGGCAAACCGGATGGGCGGCAGCCAGTCATAATCGCCGCCCAGCGCCTTCTGGCGATATTCCTCGGCCTTGGCGCTGTCGTAGCCCTCGCCGTAGATCGTTTTCATCTTGTCGTGAAAGGCCTCTTTATTGGAGGCCATCGCGCCGAACTGGTCCTGGAACAACTGCCGCGTCTGGGCCTTGAACCCGGCATCAGGGTCCAGGACGCCGCTCTGCTCCACGGTGCCTGCCGCAGACGTCGCGCTTGCCGCTGACTTCATTCCCAGCTGCCTACCCCACGCCAAGTCGCCGAACCCGGCTGAATAACTGGAGGCCGAAAAACGCTGGGAAATGTTCATGGACATGCGAGACTCCTGGTTGGATAACTCGGGGGTTATCCTCCCGCGCCGTAAAGAGTTGCATGCCACCAATTAACGGAGTAGCCGGAAAGTTGTCGCATTGTGATCCGTTCCCGCATTATCTGGGTAGCAGTTGGATTGGAGATAATCTCGGCGGAATCGACTCGCACCCCAATGTACCCTATTCAGTTTCATCTCAAAACAAGGCCTTACAACAAGTTACGACGGTTTCAGTGGGCGATAAGGGACTTGAACCCCTGACCTTTCGGGTGTGATCCGAACGCTCTAGCCAGCTGAGCTAATCGCCCTGAGCGGCTTGTTTGGCCGCCGACAACTTCCGTTGTGTGAGCTAATTTAGGCGGTCCATGTGCCGAAATCAATACCCGTCTTTTGCAAAGTCCCGCCGAAGGTGGCTTTCGAGCAGTGAGTGATTGGCTTCCGGAAAATGGTATTTCATCAACGACGAGGGATCGATCCGGCGCTCTTCCAGGGAACGATCGGCCTGGGCCTCGCTGCCGTTCGATCGACAAATAAACGGATGCAGGCGCATACTGGCATGTGCATCGCAATGCTCGATCAACGGCAGCGCTTCGGCCGGCGTGGCCTCAATGCCAACCTCCTCTCGCAGCTCGCGGATCACGCACTGCTCGGGTGTCTCACCAATTTCGCACTTGCCGCCGGGGAATTCTCAGTATCCCGCGAGCGGACCTCCCGCCGGGCGGCGGCAGATCAGCATCCGCCCCCCGCGAATGCCGATGCCGATTGCAACCTCTACCCGCATCGAAGGTTCTGTTGACATAGTGCCCGCCAATCCCATTTCAGTGCGCCAAATCGCGCAAAGCGGACGTGCGCGTAAGATAGAAAACCGCCTCCAAACCACTCTGGCGTACCAGCAAATATACATGGAATAGCATTGCCGTAAGTGCATAAATATGAACGACTTACGAGACAATAAGATTTTCTCGAATCGGCCGGGGACTTAATTGACACGGTTTGGGGGCAAGGGTATAGTCCAACTCAGTCGATGGGGGCAGCAACTCCACCGACTTCTCACCATGTGATCGAGCGGCTTTCCAAAGCCGTGGCGCGCTTCCGGAGGTGGAATGGAGCCACCCCTCCGGAAGCCTTTTTTTTGTGCCGACTTTATTTTCCTCTCGCGATTTAATTGGGTGCGATTTCACCTCACATCCAATCGCGGCTGATTGAGAAATGCCGGCCGGTCTTTAGAATCCTCCGCGATGCCCATGGCCCCCTCTCTTCGCCCACCTGCCTCTCGACGCGATCAGTTTCCCTCCACCGTTCTTGAGAACACCTTCCTCTGCCGCGAGCATTATCGCCTCGTTCTGCGTGCGCCCGATTTTCCGGCCACGCAGCCTGGGCAGTTTATTCAGGTCGCCTGTCGCAACACGCTTACCGACTACGGCATCGAGCACGAGCGCGATTGGACTGAAGGCCAGCCCATCGGCCTCGGCGGCGATGAGCTTTCCCACCCGCTCGCGTTCCTGCGCCGCCCCTTCTCACTGGCCGGCCGCCGCGATACCCCGGCCGGCGCGGAACTCGAACTGATCCACCGCATCGTCGGCATCGGCACTGATTGGCTGAGCCATCTCCGCCCCGGCGATGGGGTGGATGTGCTGGGCCCGCTGGGGAACACCTTTCGCCTGCCGGCCGAGGATGAAGTCGCGCTGCTGGTGGGTGGCGGCGTCGGCATCCCCCCGATGATCTATCTGGCCTCCGCGCTGGCTGGCCGAAAGGGCGTGGCGTTCTGTGGGGCGCTGTCGCGCGATCTGCTGCCGTTGACCGTCACCGCCAATGCCCCCATCCCCACGCCCGACTCCACCGAACCTCTTTACAACATCGAAGAGTTCTCCCGCCACGGTTTGCCGGCCGTCATCACCACCGATGATGGCTCGTACGGTTTCCGCGGTTTTGTCACCCAGGCCCTGGATCGTTATCTCGAACGATTCTTTCCCATGGGGGCGCGCAAGGGAATCAAGCCGGTCGTTTATACCTGCGGGCCCGAACCGATGATGAAGCGCGTGGCCGAGATCGCGGCCATTCATGAGATCGAGTGCCAGGTGGCCGTCGAGCGGGCAATGGCCTGCGGGATGGGCACCTGCCAGTCCTGCTGCATCCGCCTGAAGCGCGATCCGAAGCGCGATGGGGCGGCGTTTGAAGGGAAGGATTGGATCTACAAACTGGCGTGTACAGATGGGCCGGTGTTTCTGGGCAAAGACCTTCTCTGGTAAGATGCCGAATCTGTAACCGCCCTCATTCACCACCAAGGCCTCCCCATGCCCCTGACGACCATCGGAATGCATTACGAAGTGATCCCCGGCAAGGAAGAAGAGTTCGAGAAGAGCTTCCTCAAGGTGATCGACTATCTCAAGACCGTAGCCGGGCATGTGGAATCGCACATGTACGAAGATGTTGCCTCGGTCGGGTCGTATGTCATCCTCAGCCAGTGGGAGACCAAGGAGGCATTCGAAACGTTCATCCACTCGCCGGAGTTCAAGCAGGTGGTCTCATGGGGGAAGGCGGAGATTTTGCGGGCGCGGCCCAAGCATAAGGTGTATCTGAATCAATAGTTCAGTGCCCCGCGGCCAGTTCCTTCTTCGCCACGACCCTTTTGAACAGAAATGCCAGCGGGATGCACAGCGCGCAGATCAGCGCCAGCATCCGAAAATCATTGATATACGCCTGGCTGGCCGCCTGCCGCTGCAACTGAGCGTAAAATAGCCCATAGGCTTTCTCGTGGGCCGCCGCCGCGCCCACCCTGGGGCTGAGCGAGGCAATCAGTTCATTGAACCTCATCATGAAGATCGGATTGTAAGCCGACAGATTCTCAGACAGCGCTGCCTGCACGCGCTGCGAGTCGCGGGCCAGCATCGTCGTGACCCAGGCGATCCCGACGCTTCCGCCGAGATTGCGCATCAGGTTGTAGATGCCCGAGGCGTTGCCGACCTGTTCATTGGCGAGTTTCCCCATCGCCAGGTTGGTCAGCGGCACGAAGATGAATCCCAGGGCAAACCCGCTCGCCACGTTCGGCCAGACGATCGAAGAGATCGCGATGTCCAGCGTCATCCCTCCGAACACCCAGACCGAACCCGCCAGCAGCGCGAACCCGAACGCCAGCAGCCACCGATTATCCAGCCGCCCGACAATCGCCCCCACGACGAACATCGCCACGAAACTTCCCAGCCCGCGCGGGCTAATGGCCATGCCGGCTTGCGTGGCGGGGTAGCCCATGAGCGTCTGCAAATAGAGCGGCAGCAGGGCGATTGTCGCATATAGGACTATTCCCACCAGGAAAATCATCGCCGTTCCCAACGCGAAGTTGCGGTTGAGGAGAACGCGCAAATCGACGATCGGTTCGCGCGCCCGCATCTCGCGAACGATGAATCCCACCATGGCCGCGCCTGAAATCACTGCCGCCCAAAAGATCCATTTTGATGCGAACCAGTCCTCCTGCTGCCCCTTGTCCAGCAATACCTGCAACGTGCCCAGCCAGACCGCCATCAGCCCGAACCCCAGGTAGTCGATCGTCCGTCGCCGCGCCTTGGCGATGTAATGCGGGTCGTGGATGAACGACTGAATCATCAGGATCGCGACGATCCCCACGGGGACATTGATGTAAAAATTCCAGCGCCAGGAATATTGATCGGTGATCCATCCTCCCAGCGTCGGGCCGATGATCGGCGCGACCACCACACCCAATCCATACATCGCCATGGCCGCCCCGCGCCGGGCAGGGGGAAACGACTCGAGCATGATCGCCTGCGCGATGGGCTGCAGCGCCCCGCCTCCCGCTCCTTGCACCACCCGCGCGAAGATCAGCATCGGCAGGCTCGTCGCCATCCCGCACATCACTGAAGCGGTGGTGAAAATTGCAATGCACGCGATGAGGAATCGCTTGCGCCCGAAGAAGGAAGAGAGCCATCCCGTCGCCGGCAGCACGATCGCGTTGGCCACCAGATAGCTTGTCAGCACCCAGGTCGCCTCATCCGTCGAGGCTGACAGCGTTCCCGCGATATGCGGCAGCGCCACGTTGGCGATCGAGGTATCCAATACCTCCATGAATGTCGGCAGCATGACCGCGATCGAGATGATCCACGGATTGGCCGCCGGCCGGCCGGGCGCCAATGGCAGGGGGGAATCGAGTTGTGTCAGGTCGGCGCTCATGGGTTTGGAACAGGTGGAAACCAGTTGAAAAATGAAAGGCGCGTGCTACTGGCGAGTATCGGTGCCCTACTCTTTGATGCGCACGGATGGCTCGACCGACATTCCCGGCCCCAGTGCGTGGGCGGGATCGGGCGCTTCGTCCAGCGTGATTTTCACCGGCACACGCTGTACGACCTTCACGTAGTTCCCCGTTGCATTCTCGGCCGGCAGAAGGCTGAATCGCGATCCGCTTCCGCGCTGAATGCTGTCCACATGCCCCTGGAGCTTTAAGCCCGGATAGGCATCCACACTCACATCCACCTTCTGCCCCGGGCGGATGTGATTGAGCTGGGTCTCCTTGAAATTGGCCACGACCCAGAGTCGGCTCGGCACCAGGGCGAACATCGCCTGTCCTGGCTGGAGGTAATTCCCCGCCTCGACGCCCTTGCGCGTCACCCGGCCATCCTCTGAAGCCATGATTCGTGTGTATGACAAATCCAGTTCGGCCTGTCGCGCCGCCGATGCCAGGCGCTGTACTTCCGCGCTGGCGGTGTCCAGATCGGCGCGCACTGTCGCGACGCGCTGCGGGGCGGCCCCGGCCTGCTCCAGTTTCGCCTGCGACTCGGCCACTTTCGCCTGCGCCTGCACGACCTGCGCAGTCGCCTGCTCCAAAGCCGCCGCAGCCGAGACTTTGGCCGCCCTTGCTTCCTCCAGGGCCGCCCGTGCTGCGGTTACTTTCTTGGCGGCCGCATCAGACCGCGCATCGGCGGCATGCGAAGCGGCGCGGGCATTGGTCAATTCCTGATCGCTCGCCACCGCCACCTCATGCATCGCCTCAATCCGCGGCAGTTGCTCGCCCGCGCGGCGTTTCTCCGCGTTGGTCGCCACCAGTTCGGCCGATGCCTGATCGATTGCCGCATCCATCGAGAGAATGTGCGCCTCCGCCATCGCCAGAGCCCCCTTGGCCGCATTGACCTGCGCCTTGGCCGTTTCCACCGCTGAGACGGCCTGGTCGACTCCCGCTTTCGCCTGGTTCATATCCGCGCTGCTGGTGGTGGAGATGATCGATAGGTTCGCCTGGGCGGCCGCTTCGCGCGCCTTGGCCGCTCCCAGCGCTGCCTTCGCCTGGTCGAGCTTTGCCTGGTAATCGCTCGGATCGATCTGCACCAGCAACTCGCCCGCTTTGACCAGTTGATTGTCATCCACGAAAACATTCGCGACATGCCCCGCGATGCGCGGGCTCACCTGGACGATATGCCCTTCGATGAAAGCATCATCCGTTGTTTCGTAATGCAGCGCGTGGATGTAATAGCGAGCGGCAAATGCCACAGTCGTCGCGGCCAGCAGCGAGACCGCGCCCCATCGCAACAGACGATGCGGATGTGCCGGCCCGGCCAGGTCAACCGACCCTGAATCCGCTTTGGCCGAAACCGGGATCACCTCCCGCCCCGCCAACCGGTCAGCCAATTCCCCGCCCGACCCCACGGGCTTGATGTCTTTCGACAGTTCCCGCTTGCGGCGATGAAAGGGATGAAATGCGATTTTCATAAAGGCGACCTCCATGGGTGTGCCCCCGAGATAGTACGTCGCCTAATTATCTGAGGTCGTTTGGCGAAAGTCACCTTTCAAAGCCGGCACCAAATCAAGAATCGAATCTCGGCTCTGCGAATTGATCGCTTAGTGAAAACTAGCACATAAAGCCTTTGATGACAGTTATCTATGCGCACGAGAAGGCTAACGCTCGCCCCCATTTTCACCCCCTTGATATCCGCTTATAGCTCCGAAAGCCCCTTGCCTATCTTCACAAGCAACTCTGTCAATCGCTGCTTATCCGCCTCTTCCACGCCACCCATGAGCTGGCTGATTCGCCGGTAGTAGTCGGGGAGAATCGAATCGAGGATTTTCTGACCGGGAGGCATCAAAAAAACGACCGCCCGTCTTCGGTCATGGGCGTCACCCTGACGCCGAATCAGATTCTCACGCTCCAGGCCATCGAGCAATCCGGTGATGGTCGCCCGGGTCACGCCGGCACGGTCGGCGAGGCTGGAGGGGCTGACTCCCTCTTTGGGCGCGCGGTTGAGAATCATCAAAACTGTAAATCGACCCTGCGACATGCCATGACGTGCCAGATAGTCGGTAAACGAATCTCCAACATCCGTTGCGGTTCGCAGAAGCACCAGAAAACTCTCCACCGCCCGCGGATCGATTTGGGGATAACGCTCGGCCTGTTGCCGGATCGCCTCGTAACGGGGAAGGTCGCGCAATAGCAGCATTGACGCATTGTAACCCATGCAGCCCTTCGAGTTCACTTGCGTTTGCCCCCGCTATTCGTAAAAACACCGTCGTGCAAGACCTTTCCGTCAACCTCGCCGGGCTGAAGCTTTCCAACCCCACCCTGACCTGCTCGGGAACCTGCGGGTACGCCTTCGAATACGCCGATTTCATGGACCTCTCGCGCCTGGGCGCGTTCGTTACCAAATCGATCACGCTGGAAGAGCGAACCGGCAATGCCCCCGCGCGGATCGTCGAAGTCCGCGCTGGGATGCTCAACGCCATCGGCCTGGCCAACGTCGGGCTGAAGCGCTTCCTGGCCGAGAAGGTGCCGCAGCTTCAGAAGATGCCCTGCCCGGTGATCGTCAACGTGGCCGGGCATTCTTTCGATGATTACACCGAGACCTGCGCCGCCATGGATGGGCTGGAATGCGTTCGCGCGGTCGAGCTCAATGTCTCCTGCCCGAATGTCAAAGACGGCCTGACCTTCGGCACCCACCCCGGCCGGCTGAAAGAGCTGGTCAGCATGGTGAAAAAAGCCCTGCCGCATAAGCCGCTGATCGTCAAGCTCTCGCCCAATGTGGAAGACATCACCGCCACCGCCCGCGCGGCTATTGAAGGGGGCGCGGAGATTCTTTCGCTGGTGAATACCTTTACCGCAATGGCCGTGGATATCTGGAAAAAGCGCCCTCGCCTGGCCAACGTCACCGGCGGTCTCTCCGGCCCGGCCATCAAGCCGATCGCGCTGCACCTGGTCTCGCGCGTCTACCGCAATGTCGCCAAAGCCGCGGGCGTGCCGATCATCGGAATGGGCGGCATCCAATACTGGCAGGATGCGGTGGAGTTCATGCTGGCGGGGGCGACGGCGGTGGCGATCGGCACGGCCCTCTTCGTCGATCCGGCGGCCCCAAACAAAATCTGCGAGGGGCTGGCGCAGTACATGGAGAAAACGAAGATTTCGCGGCTGTCCGACATCATCGGCGCGCTGGAATTGCCGGGGGATCAGCCGAAGACTGCGCCATATCCGTGAGCGTGCGATCGTGCCAAATGACGGTTAACGATTCGCTGCGGAAACGTTCTTTGCGCTAATGCCCTCACCCCCGCCCTCTCCCGAGTACAGGAGAGGGGGTTCATTTCCGACCCAGCGAATTCCCCACCGTCAGAATAAACCGCTCCACATTCTCCGCCGCATCGCCCACGCCCGATTTGCTCTGCTTATCGATCTCCACCAGCAGGTTCAGCGCCCGGTACAATCCATCGCCGCCGAGCGACTGGGCCGTCTTCAGAAAGCCATCGCCTTTTTCGGGGGGCCAGATTTTGAGGTCTTGCGCGATTTGAGAAACCGTCGCCCCGCGTCGTTTCATCTCGATCGCTTTGGCGGCCCGCTCCAGCCACATGCCCAGCCAGGTCACCGCCCGAAACTCGGCCGAGCTGTCCATCTGCACGAGTTGCCGCCAGCGCCGCATCGCCGCCGTCGTCCGGCCGGCCGCAATCTCATCGGTCATGTGCCACATTTCCTGCTCGCGCTGAAATGCCACCGAGCCTTGCACATCCCCCACATCCACTTTGCCGCTTTCGCATTGCAGGGCCAGCTTGGCCAGTTCATTGTCCAAACGGCCGAGATCATTGCCCACAAAGTCCTTCAGCATCTCGGCCGCCGGGACGGTCAATGTCAGCTTATGGGCCGTGCGTGCGCGTTGGATGATCCATGGCACCAAAGCCCGGTCGGCAGGGGGGGCGCATTCCAAAACTTCCCCGCTCTTGACGATGATCTTGTAAATCCGCTGGTTCTTCGGCAGCGAGTCCATCCGCAGGACCAGTGTCGCGCTATCCACCGGCTTCTCGCAGTAATCTTCCATCTGCTCGCGATAGCGGGTGATGAATTCATCGGCCGCGCCGACCACCACCGCCTTCGATCCGCCGAACATCGCGAAGCTTCGTAGCTCATCCAGGACGGTTGCCAGTTCAGCCCGCTCCCCATCCAGATCGATGCGCTGCGCGTCTTTGGGTAATTTTCCCATGATCTCGCGCAGTCGCTGCGTCTGCAAAAACGCATCGGCCCCCACCAGGGCATAAACGGGTTTGGCGGCCATGATCGATACTTCTACGGTGCTGTCAGAAGTGCGTCAACCGCGGCGTAAAGCCAATGGCTCAGCTTTCGTTTATATCCGTGGCGGATACACTCGCCGTGGGCGAGACCGACATAGAATTCTGTGTGATGAATCAGGTGTTTTCAAAGCTTGGGAAGTTGGGAGACTGACGCACTATGTACATGCCGTTTTCATCAGTCTGCGATGACTTCTACATCAACATGCGCCTGGCGACGCAGTTGAATCTTCCAAACAATCGCGAGACCGTGCTCCACTTTTTCGAGCGCGTGCAGAAGCGATTCCCGGAGATGTCGCGCTTTCGAAAGCACGATAACGGCGATCTGGCCATCGAAGAAAGCCGCGAGAATGAATCTTATCGCTGGCTGACGCTCGAAGCGCGCCGCCTGGTGGCCGGGCACGTCAATCCTGAGAGCTTTGAAGAGGCCCTGCGGCTTCATTCCATGATTCTCGAGCAGGTTCCATACGACCTGGGGCTTTCGCCGGTTGAAGTGGATTACCTCGACATCCTTTTCGGCTTCGATCTCTCCTATCGTGGCAACCACGACCAGATCATCGCCCAGAGCCTGCTGCACGATTCACCGCTGCACTGCCTGCTCGATGAGAATTCCGATGCCCGGCCTGTGGATATTCAGCCCTCGATCACCGTCGCCCTCTCCGAAGATTGCCGCCTCCAGGCGCGGATCGATATCGTCACTCGCACCAACTCCTTCCAGGTGCGCACGGGCGAATACGGCAATGAGATGATCAGCGTCTTCCTGGTTCTGCGCCGCTACTGGGGCGATCGCCCCAAGGAGCCGATGCACGAGCTCATCAAAGACCTCGGCCGCCGCGCTGAGGAAATCTGCATCGAGCAGGTCATTCCGAAGGTGATCGCGCCGATCTCGGCCGCCATCGCCGCGAAATGATCACCATCGCGAAATGATCTCATTGATTTCGCGGGCGTTCGCCCACACACTGCCTTCGATGCGTTTGTTCACCGCCCTCACCCTTCCGCCACCAATCCGGCAGCGGCTGGAAGAGATCCAGACGATCTTCCGGCCGCTGCCGCATCTGCAATCGGGCGTCTCCTGGACCCGCCCGGAGAATCTGCACGTCACGCTGAAATTCCTCGGCGATATCGAAGACCAGCACCTGGCCAACCTCACCACCGGGCTGGGCAAGATCGAGGTCCCGCCGATGACCTTCACCGTCAGCCGGTTTCTCTGCCTCCCCCACCACGGCCCGGCCCGCGTACTGGCGGCCGCCCTTTCGGGCGATATCGCGCCGCTCGCCAGGCTTTTCGCGCAGATCGATGCGACAGTCCGTCCGCTGGGCGTTCGCCGCGAAGCGCGCGATTACAAACCCCACATCTCTCTTGCCCGCTTCAAGAATCCCAGCAACCGGCATACTTCGCAGGTGCTGGCGCGGGTGATCGATCCGTTTCTCCTCCCCACCGCGCCATTCTCGATCGAGTCCTTCGAGCTGTTCGAATCGAAACTCACGCCCGAGGGACCCGTCTATCGAAATATCTCCAGTTTCCCCGGATGTCCCCCGCTCACTCTTCGCCAATGACACGATTGCGAACGGCGATGGGCTCGCCCGCCGCTCCAGCTCCTGTCGAATGGAGGCCGGGTTTGGCGTTCCTGGTTTTTGCGATCGGCCCATCGACCTTTTGGCCCCCTGCGCCGTTGCACCCCTGGCCCCGCTTGCACACCCCTTGCACCGCATTGCGGCCCCCGCGCTTTCCGAGTAAGAAATCCCCCCGCGTCGCCAACCGCCGCCTAATGGAGATTCGTCGGATGCCTTTGCGCCCATTTGCCCTCCTCGGGGCGGTTTGTCTTACCATCAGCTTTACGACGCCTGCTTTTTCAGCTCCCGCCGCGCCGCGCGAGGGACTTTCCATCTTCTGGTCCTTCCCCTTCGTTCTTCTTCTGTCCGCGATCGCGCTGATGCCATTCATCCTCCGGCACTGGTGGGAGAGGCACTACCCTAAGGTGTCGGTGGGCCTGGCGCTGGGGATGGCGGCCTATTATTTCGCGCGTGGAGCGCCCCTGGTCTGGCTGCATGAAATGAAGGAGTATCTCTCCTTCATCATCCTTCTGGGTTCGCTGTTCCTGGTCAGCGGAGGCATTGCGATTCGCATCAACCGCAGGGCCACGCCGCTCGCCAATACAACCCTGCTCCTGATCGGCGCGATACTGGCTAATCTCTTCGGCACCACCGGCGCGGCCATGCTCCTGATCAGGCCCTACATGCGGATGAATCGCAACCATATCAAACCCTACCACATCGTCTTTTTCATCTTCATCGTCGCCAACACCGGCGGCAGTTTGACGCCCATCGGCGATCCACCGCTCTTTCTCGGATACCTCAAGGGCATTCCGTTTTTCTGGGTATTCGAACACATGAAGTACCCGGCGCTGCTGACGGTGGGGTTGCTCCTGGCGATATTTTTCATCTTTGATGTCCGCGATCAGCGCGGGGCCGCCCGCGATCGCGTTCGCGATGCCGGCCCGCAGGTTCACCTGCTCGGGGCTCATAATTTCATTTTTATCGGGGCGATCATCGCGGCGGTGTTCCGGCCGGGATTCTTCGACCTGGCGGCGGAGATGGCGGGCAATGGTTTTTCCCTTGCGCGCATTCTCGAATTGCTGGTTTCCCGCGAGTTTATCATGGTGGCGGCGGCCGGCGCTTCGACTTTCCTGACGCCGCGGCCGATCTATCAATCCAATGAATTCAGTTTCGGGCCGATCAAGGAAGTCGCGATTTTATTCCTCGGCATTTTCTCGACGATGGTGCCCGCCTTGGAGTGGGTGGAGCATAACGCCGGGAAAATGGATCTCACCACGCCCGGCCAGTACTATTTCGCTTCGGGCCTGCTTTCGTCGGGGCTGGATAACGCCCCGACTTATGTGACGCTCTTCAAGACCTGCGCGGCCAAGGTCGACCCGAAAAAGGTGGATGAGGTTCAGGAATATTTGAAAACGCTGGCCCACTCCCAATCCATTCACTTCGACACCCAATCCTTCGAATCCGATGAATCCCGCGGGGCGGTCGGGGCGATGATCAAGTACCACGAGGAGGATATCCGCCGCGGCGCGGTGACGCGCGAGCAGGTGCAGGTGGCGTTTCTGCTGGGGCTGCCCTCGTGGTCGATGTTCATCGTCGCCATCTCGGCCGGGTCGGTCTTCTGGGGGGCCTGCACCTACATCGGCAACGGCCCGAATTTCATGGTCAAGTCGATCGCCGATTCCGCGGGTGTCAAGACGCCCTCTTTTCTCCAATACATCTACAAATTCACGCTCCCCATTTTGATTCCAATTTATCTGGTGGTGTGGCTGGTCTTTTTCTATACGCATTGAGCCGCTCCGCGCTGGGCCGGAATCTTCGAAGGATCAATTCAGAGCCGCCCGCGCTTCCAGATTTACACATCCCTGTCATACTGACCCCCGATGCAGTTCGAGATCTCCACCACACGCGAATTCGCCGCCGCCCATGCCCTCAAATTGTACGATGGTGCCCTCGAGCCGGTCCACGGCCATAACTGGCGGGTGCGGGTGACGGTGGGGTCGGCAGCGCTCGATTCGATCGGGGTGGTGATGGATTTCCACGAGCTGGAACGGCTGGTCGATGCCATTGTGATGCCCTGGCACAACCGCCATTTGAATGAAATCGCTCCTTTTGCCCCAAAAGGAATCTTGATCCTCAATCCCACCACTGAGAACATCGCCGTTCATATAGGCCAAACAATCGCGCCCCGGCTTCCCGCACAGGTCAAGCTTAAAGCCGTCGAGGTGTGGGAAACTTCCACCAACCGCGCCGCGTATTTTCCGGTATCGGAGGGGGGTTCAGGGTTCAGGGTTTAGGGTTCAGTGCAGAGTTGAATGGAGACGTACCGTGCGTTCTCTATGCCCGATGCCAATACCTCTTTCCTGAACCCAAAACCCTGAACCCTGAACCCTCAATCTCCCCCGATTCAATTTGACGCTCCGATCCAACCGAAATACCATCATGTAGAGATCGTTAATCGCGGGCTGTGTCCGGGCTTACATTGGCCCAGCCCTCGCCCGCGACGCCTTTGTGACAGGACTGGCCCATGAAATGCGACAATTGCAACAAGCCCGCCACCGTCCATCTGACGGAAATCCGCAACGGGAAGAAGATCGAGAAGCATCTTTGCGAGCAATGCGCGGCCGCCTCCGAGGGGCTGCCGGTCAAGGGGCATACGCCGATTAACGAATTGCTGACGAATTTCGTCATGGCCCATTCCGGGCTCCAGAAGGAAATCGGCACGACCTGCGAGCATTGCGGGATCACCTGGGCCGAGTTCCGCCAGCATGGCCTGTTCGGCTGCGAGAAAGACTACGATCAGTTTGAGAAAGACCTCACCCCGCTGCTGCAGCGCGCCCATGAAGGCCAGACCCACCACGTTGGCAAAGCCCCCACCCGCGCCGGCGCGGCCACGCCACTCCCGAAGAAGCGCAAAACCATCGATCTGGGCAAGCTCAAAAAAGAACTGCAGCGGGCGGTTGAGAATGAAGACTACGAACGCGCGGCTCAGTTGCGCGATGCGATTAAGGAAGCGGAACCGGGATAGGAAGAAGGCAGTAGGCGGTAGGCAGTATGCAGAAGACTGCCGGTTTGCCGCGAAATTCATCTTCTGCCTACTGCCTACTGCCTACCGCATACTGCTGCCACCCATGAAATTATCCGACCTAACCTCCCGTGCTGGTGAATGGCTTCGCGGAAGCGGACCGATGAGCGAGATCGTCATCTCCTCGCGCATCCGCCTGGCCCGCAATCTCACCGGCCACCGCTTCCTCACCCGCGCCTCGCGCACCGAGCGCAACGGGCTGGCCAAGCAGATCTCCCAGGTGCTCCTCGACAACCCCGTCTCCCCCAATTCGCTCTACGTCAACCTCGATGATGCCCCCGAGATCGACCGCCAGCTTCTGGTCGAGCGACATCTAATTTCCAAGCAGCACTCGGCCGCCGAGGGCAGCCGGGGGGTCTATGTCTCCGGCGATGAGACGGTCGCGATCATGATCAACGAGGAAGACCATTTGCGCATCCAGGTGCTGCGCTCCGGCCTGCAGCTCGATGAAGCCTGGCAGCAGATCAACGGCATCGATGACCAGATCGAATCGAAAGTCAGCTACGCCTTCCACCCGCGCTTCGGCTACCTGACCGCCTGCCCCACCAATGTCGGCACCGGCATCCGCGTTTCCGTGATGCTGCATCTGCCCGCCCTCAAGCTCACGGGCGAGATTGAAAAAGTCTTCCGCGCCGCCAAGGACATGAAACTGGCCGTCCGCGGGCTCTATGGTGAAGGCACCGAAGCCACCGGCGATTTCTACCAGATCTCCAACCAGACCACGCTCGGCAAGTCCGAGGAAGAAATCATCGCCGATTTCCGCCATGTGGTGATCCCGCAGATCATCGAGTACGAGCACCGTGCCCGCAAAACCCTCATCAACGACCGCACCGTCGCCCTCGATGACAAAGTCTGCCGCGCCCTGGGCACGCTCCGCACCGCCCGCCTGATGGCCAGCGAAGAAACGCTCTTTCTGCTCTCACATTTGCGGATGGGCGTGAACCTCGGCCGGGTGAAGGATGTGGATATCCAGACGATCAATGAGCTTTTTCTGCTCACCCAGCCGGCGCACTTGCAGAAGATCCAGGGGAGAAAACTCGACGGCGACCTCCGCCGGGCGGCGCGAGCGGATTTCATTCGGCAGAAATTGAATGGGAATTGAGTCCCGGGAACTCAGTGGGCAACGAGCCGGGCTGATGGTAAATTCAGAACCGCTGGACGTCATGACCTACCGCGTCGAAGTTGCATCGGCCAACTTGTCGTGGCGAATCGCCGCGTCGAAGCAGCGAAAAAACCAAAATCGGTGAACTCCCATGCTCCTCAGTCCGGAAGATGCCGGCTTATTGTTCAATCTACATCGGTCGCTGATGTTCTTTGTAAATCAGAGGCTTCAGGTGATTCCAGAGTGTCCCGCCGACCCCGATGAATACTCATCCCTTTCGCCAGAAAGTCGCCTGAAGGTTCACGATGCGCTCTTGAAAAACTTGGACCTGATCCAGGCCTTTGTCGATCAAAACCCAGCCGGCCTCGCACGGGACGACCTCGATATCGTTCTTTCCTGGCGGCATCTCATTCACGGCAAATTCCTCGTAATCCGTCAGTTGAAGAAGTATGCGGCATTTCTTTCGACCGCAAAGCCGTGCGTTGCTTACGGCGTCGTCGCCCTGACACAACCGTTTGAGGAATTGATCGGCCCGTACCTCCCGGTCATGGTGCAAACGACTCTTCTGCCGTTCAAGGGTCAGATCGTTTACGACGGGCTGATGTCCAGCTTCAATATTTCGTTTGGCCCAGGCATTCGGCGAAATCTCAACGAGGATTTCAAGGAAGCAAAAGCGCGGCACGGAATCGTCACGTCGCTGCCGATGTCGGGTGCGCTGATTCCTGCGAAAACACCGAAAGCCAAGCCAATCCCGAAGCCGCCGTCGAAGGTGGACGCTGCCGGGGTATTACAGGTCATCATCGGCATGATCGAACAGTTCTGCCGCGACTATCTGAACGATGAGTATGCCGTGCTTTGCCGCGAGCTGGCCGAGAAACTAGCCCGTAAGCGGCCTTCGCCATTGCTCACATCCAGCCCCAACAGTTGGGCCAGCGGCATCGTCCGCGCCGTGGGCTGGGTCAACTTTCTGCACGATAGGAGCCAGACGCCCCACATGCGGCTGGGCGACATCGACGCCTATTTCGGCATCGGCGAGAGCAGCGGAGCGGCCAAACTGGCGGCAATCCGCAAGATGCTCAAGATTCACCACCTCGATCCAAACTGGACTTTGCCGAGCCGGCTCGGTGACAACCCGATGGTGTGGATGCTTGAGGTCAATGGGATGATGATGGACGTTCGCGATGCGCCCAGGGAAGTGCAGGAGATCGCCTTCAACAAGGGGTTGATCCCGTACATTCCTTCGGACCGGCTGCGAGGTGAGTGAGCGGCGGCGGCGAGGGCAATGAGTTATTCTCCACTGTCCAGAACTGAGCGAGACAGACCGCACGCGCCATTCTCTCCGACATCACTTCCGATGCACTTTCACCTTAAACGGCCGCCTTCCTGTTCATCAGAATACTTCCTGCTTCTTTCCAAACGCGGCGGCCGGGACTTGAACCCGGAACCCCAAGCTTAGAAGGCTTGTGCTCTATCCAATTGAGCTACCACCGCTGAGTCGCTCATCGTACTCTTGTACGCGGAGGCCGACAACTTCTGACCCGGCGCGATGCGCTCTTCCGCCCGGATTTCAGATTTCAAATTTCAGATTTCACATTTCACCAATTGACCCACTCCACTTGACTCCCCCCGCCGACATCGCTAACATGCCCAATTCAGCCTTGGCTGGACAAATGAAACATCTTCACTCATGACTAGAACTGGCCCTCGATAAGTTTTGAGAGGGAAACCAGGTCTGGTCACACTTCGCTTTTTGTGCGGAAAGATGTTTCTAAGTGTTGATTCCTACAGCAGTTAATGTGAATTTTACCGGGCGTCGACAATGACAGTGCCCGGGCGACAAGCCGCACTACGTTATGTAAGGCGGCTAATTTTGTCGAAAGATCGGCCCTTTGGGCGGTTGCCCTCGGGTCAATATCGAACTGATTGTCAGTATATCGGTTCCGGCGGCGTTTGAATTGAAGCTCGTTCGCCTCCCAAGGCCTTTTGGAAGGATCGACTGATGCAAGTGCGCGAAGTAAGGGATTTCAGCAAAATCGGCGATGCCATGCCGATCCCCAATCTCATCCACGTTCAGCAGGCCGCCTATCAGCGGTTTTTGCAGGAAGAAGCCGAGCCCACCAAGCGGAAAAATGAGGGCCTCGAAACCCTCCTGCGCGAGATTTTTCCCATCGAATCCTACGATGGCAATCTCCGCCTCGAATATGTCTCCTACGAGCTGGCCGAGGCGCGCTATACGCCCGATGAGTGCCGCGCCCTGCGCCTCACCTTCGGCATGCCCTTCCGGATCAACGTCAAGCTTCACCGCAAGGACGATCCGGAAGTGAAGGAAGACTCGATCTATCTCGGCGAAATCCCCATCATGATCGGCGGCGGCGAGTTCATCATCAACGGCGCTGAGCGCGTGATCGTGAACCAGTTGCACCGCTCGCCGGGCGTGGACTTCCTCGTCGAAGTGCAGGAGGGCGATCGCCCGCTGCACGGCTGCCGCATCATCCCCGAGCGCGGCTCGTGGATCGAATGCTCGGTGACCAAGAAGGATGCCCTGGCCGTCCGCATCGACCAGTCCTCCAAAATCCCGGCCACCACCTTCCTCCGCGCCCTGGATGAAAAATATTCCAAGACCGAAGCGATCATCAAGGAATTCTACACCGTTGAAACCATCAAGGTGAAGGATCTCCAGGCGACTTATTACGCCGCCACAACCATCGTCAACACCGAAACGGGCGAGGAAATCATCAAGGCCGGCTCGCAGATCGGCGAGGGCCTGGCCACGCTGCAGGCCTCCGCGCTCAAGTCGATCGACGTCGTGACCAAGGTCACCGATCCGCTCATCCTCAACACCGTCGCCGAGGATACCTCCGAGAGCCACGTCAACGCGCTGCTGAAGATTTACGCCCGCCTTCGTCCCGGCAATCCGCCCCAGGAAGACAAGGCGCGGACGCTCTTCAACGAAAAATTCTTCGATGAAAACCGCTATCGCCTCGGCCGCGTCGGCCGCTTCCGCATCAACCGCAAGTTCGATCAGGAAGTCGCCGAAACCGAGATGACCCTGCGGTCGGAAGACCTGGTCAACTCGCTCAAGTACATGTTCAAGCTTCGCTCCGGCGAAGGTTATGTGGACGATATCGATCACCTGGGCAATCGCCGCCTGCGCACGATCGATGAGCTGGCGGCCGAAGAGCTCCGCAAGGGCTTCCTCAAGCTCCGCCGCACCGTCCAGGAGCGCATGAGCCTCAAGGACCCCAAGGAGCTGGGCAAGGTTTCCGAACTGGTCAATTCCAAGTCGATCAGCTCGGCCATCGATTTCTTCTTCGGCCGGGGCGAACTGTCCCAGGTCGTCGACCAGACCAATCCGCTTTCGCAGCTCACGCACGAGCGGCGTCTGTCGGCCCTTGGCCCGGGCGGCTTGAACCGCAAGCGCGCCGGCTTTGAGGTGCGCGACGTTCACATTTCGCACTATGGCCGAATCTGTCCGATCGAAACGCCCGAAGGCACGAACATCGGTCTGATCGCCTCGCTGTCGATCTACGCCGACATCGATGAATACGGCTTCCTGATCACGCCGTACCGCGTTCTGGACAACGGCAAGATCAACAACAAGCACAAGTATCTCCGCGCCGATGAAGAGATGAAGTCGGTTCTGGCTCCCCCCGATGCGGTGGAGAAAGACGGCAACATCAAGAAGGGCCTGATCCTGGCCCGCGTCGAAGGCGATCTGGCGACCGTGCCTTCCAAGGATGTGCAGTACATCGATATCAGCCCGCGCCAGACCGTCTCGGTCTCGGCGGCGCTGATTCCCTTCCTCGAACACGATGACGCCAACCGCGCGCTCATGGGTTCGAACATGCAGCGCCAGGCCGTGCCGCTGATCCGCACCGACCCGCCCGTCTGCGGCACCGGCATGGAAAAGCCCGTCGCCCAGAACTCCGGCATGCTCGTCCGCGCCGAGCGCGCGGGCGTCGTGACCTATGTCGATGCGCTGCACATTCTCATCGACAACGCCGATGAGTACGTGCTCCGCAAATTCCACGGCCTCAACGAGCGCACCTGCCTCAATCAGAAGCCGATCGTCAAGAAGGGCCAGCGCGTCAAGAAGGGCCAGATCATCGCCGACGGCCCGGCCACGCTTCAGGGCGAACTCGCCCTGGGCCGAAACGTGCTGGTCGGCTTCATGACCTTCGATGGCTACAACTTCGAAGATGCCATCGTCATCAACCAGCGCCTGGTCAAGGATGACACCTTCACCTCGATTCACATCGAGGAGTACGATGTCGAAATCCGCGAGACCAAGCTCGGTCGCGAGGAGTTCACGCGCGATATCCCCAACGTCTCCGAGCGCGCTTTGGCGAACCTCGATGAGAACGGCATCGTTCGCGTCGGCACCCGCGTCGGCCCGGGCGATATCCTGGTCGGCAAGGTCGCTCCCAAGTCCAAGAGCGAGCTGACTCCCGAAGAAAAGCTCCTGCATGCGATCTTCGGCCGCGCCGGCGAAGACGTGAAGAACGATTCGCTGGAAATGCCCGCCGGCGAAGAGGGCGTGGTCATCAACACCCAGCGCTTCAGCCGCAAGATGCACCTGACGGATGACCAGAAGAAGGCCCAGAAGAAAGAGCAGGACAAGTACGAGAAGGAGATGAACATCCGCGCCATCGGCATCTTCAAGCAGATGGTGGGCGAGATCAACGAAGTCACCGGCCAGCAGATGGTCGACCCCAACACGCGCCAGAAGGTCGGCGCTTCGGATATCCCCGACGTCATCATCGAGCAGATCGAAAACTTTGCCCTCGACTGGGCCAAGGGCTCGAAGGAATCGCGAGAGCAGGCCGAGAACACCTATCAGCGCTTCTGGCCGCGCGTGCAGGGCGTTCTGAAGGAAAAAGTCCGCCGCCTCGAGCACATGAAGCGCGGCGATGAGCTTCCCTCGGGCGTTCTGGAGATGGTCAAGATTTATGTGGCCACCAAGCGGCAGTTGTCGGTTGGCGACAAGATGGCCGGCCGCCACGGCAACAAGGGCGTCATCGCCCGCATCGTTCCCGAAGAGGACATGCCCTTCCTGGAAGATGGCTCGCCCATCGACATCATGCTCAATCCGCTGGGCGTGCCCAGCCGCATGAACGTCGGGCAGATTCTCGAAACCCACCTCGGCTGGGCCATGGCCGTGCTCGGCCAGCAGGCCATCACCCCCGTCTTCGATGGCGCGACTGAAGATGAAATCTTCGGCTGCGTCGAAGAAGCCAACAAGGTGATCAAGGAGCGCCGCAAGCAGCGCGACAAGGATAAGAAGGCCCTCCGCGATCGCGAACTGGATGTCATCATGCCCTACGGCGGCAAGGCGCAGCTCCACGATGGCCGGACGGGCGAGGCGTTCGAGCAGCGGACCACGGTCGGCTACATCTACATGATGAAGCTGCATCACCTGGTCGATGACAAGATCCACGCCCGGGCGACCGGTCCCTACTCCCTCATCACCCAGCAGCCCCTCGGCGGCAAGGCCCGCACCGGCGGCCAGCGCTTCGGCGAGATGGAAGTCTGGGGCCTCGAAGCCTACGGCGCGGCCTACATCCTCCAGGAACTCCTCACCGTCAAATCCGACGATGTCGAAGGCCGCACCAAGATTTACGAGAGCATGGTCAAGGGCAACAACACCCTCGAAGCCGGCACGCCGGTATCGTTCGATGTGCTCTGTAACGAAATTCGCGGGCTGGGCCTGAATATCCAGCTCGAGAAGAAGAAGGGGGCCGGCCCGAGCGAGGATGAGGACATGATGTGAGCGAGGATTCGATTGGACCTTCGGTGAAGAAGATATGGAATGGATCGATATTGGGCGCGACAGTCTGACTGCAGCGAAGGATGCGCAAAAGTCGCATCCCCGGAGTTGCATCTCTCGCGCGTATTATGCAGTTCATTCCATCCTTGCGGAATCGCTGATTGCGGCCGGTTACAAGCCAGTTCGAAATCGGCAAACACCGCCGCACGAAGCTCAGCCTAAGCTGATAGGTCAACACTTTGCCAAACGTGGCGAGCGGTTGGTTCGGGAGCTTCGGGCGATTGTTCGGCGGCTGTACGCGGCTCGACTTGATGCTGACTACAACTGCGGTATTACGATCGACGAACGCGTATCTTTGCAGGCGATTCGGGACGCTTACGCGGTGTTTTACATGTTGCAGGTGTCGCCATGACATTGGTTGCTGATCAGGATGAGGCGAAACGCATGTTGAAGCTGGTGCAGGAGGCACTGGATCGCCACCAGCCGGCGGGATATCGGATCGAAGTGCTGCCTGATGCAGTGATGCGCCAGGATGATTGGTATCAGGTCATCGTGAAAAGTGATCAGGACGTTCGAAGTTACGACTTTTATAATGTGTTGGCTGAGACCGAGGCTGAACTGCAGGATACGCAATCAATCCAGGTACTGCTGGTGCCGGCAGTTGGCGATTGAGAGATGCCGGGCGCTGAATCATGCCCGCCGAAATGATGTGATTGAAACCCGCGGCATGAAATCGAACCTGAACAGCAATGCTCGGAATACTGTTCTTCCTTCTGGTGGTGGCAGTGCCGGTGGTTGGCCTGATGTGGTGGCTTGACCGGTTGGTCAAATGCTCGCAACGCAATCAGGCCCGGCAGGAACGACGTGGATTTGAAGTTAAGATTGGCACGGGCCAGATGCCCGTGCCGCCCAGGAGCTTAAAACCGTCAGGCCCCTTAACCGGTGCCGGCGATACTCTGAAAGGCAACCATGGCTGAGACCGTTTACGATCGTATCAATGACTACGGTTCGGTTCGCATTCAACTCGCGAGCCCGAATGACATCCGCTCCTGGTCCTTCGGCGAAGTCAAGAAGCCCGAGACCATCAATTACCGCACCTACCGCGCCGAAAAGGACGGGCTCTTCTGCGAGCGCATCTTCGGCCCCGAGCGCGACTGGGAATGCTCCTGCGGCAAGTACAAAGGCACCAAGTACAAGGGCATCATCTGCGACCGCTGCGGCGTCAAGGTCACCCACAGCCGCGTCCGCCGCAAGCGCATGGGCCACATCAATCTGGCCGCGCCCATCGTCCATATCTGGTTCTTCAAGGCCCTGCCCAGCCGCCTGGGCGCTCTGCTGGACATGAAGACCTCCGATATCGAGAAGGTCGTCTACTTCCAGGACTACGTCGTCACCGATCCCGGCAAGACCCCCCTCAAGCGCAAGCAGATCCTCAACGAGGATGATTACCGCGCCGCCTTCGAAAAATACGGCGAGGAATTCGACGCCGAAATGGGCGCTGAAGCCGTCAAGAAGCTCCTCGGCCAGCTCGATCTCCACACCGAGCAGGCCAAGATCCGCATCGACATCACCAAGACCAATTCCAAGCAGAAGATCAAGGATCTGACCAAACGCCTCAAGATGATCGAAGCCGTCCGCGGCTCGGAGAACAAGGCCGAGTGGATGGTCATGGATGTCATCCCGGTCATCCCGCCCGATCTCCGCCCGCTCGTGCTGCTCGAAAGCGGCAACTTCGCCACCAGCGATCTCAACGATCTCTATCGCCGCATCATCAACCGCAATAACCGCCTCAAGAAGCTCGTCGATCTCAACGCGCCCGAAGTCATCATCCGCAATGAAAAGCGCATGCTGCAACAGGCCGTCGACGCCCTCTTCGACAACGGCCGCTGCCGCCGCCCGGTTCTCGGTTCGTCCAACCGCCCGCTCAAGTCCCTGACCGACATGATCAAGGGCAAGCAGGGCCGTTTCCGCGAGAATCTCCTCGGCAAGCGCGTCGATTACTCCGCCCGTTCGGTCATCGTCGTTGGCCCCGAGCTCAAGCTCCATCAGTGCGGCCTGCCCAAGAAGATCGCCCTCGAGCTCTTCCAGCCCTTCATCATCCGCAAACTCAAGGAGCATGGCCTGGCCGACACCATCAAGTCCGCCAAGAAAATGCTCGAGCGCCGCGATCCCGAGGTCTGGGATATTCTCGAAGAAGTCATCTACCAGCATCCCGTGATGCTCAATCGCGCCCCCACGCTTCACCGCATGGGTATTCAGGCGTTCGAGCCGGTGCTCGTGGAAGGCAACGCCATCCGCATTCACCCGCTGGTGTGCAAGGGCTTCAACGCCGACTTCGACGGTGACCAGATGGCCGTCCACCTTCCGCTGTCGCTTGAAGCGCAGGCGGAAGCACACGTGCTGATGCTCAGCCCGCACAACATCTTCTCGCCCGCCAACGGTTCGCCGATCATCACGCCTTCGCAGGACATCGTGCTCGGCTCCTACTACATCACCGTCGACCGCGACGGCGACAAAGGCGAGTTCAGCGTCTTCAACAGCACGACCGAAGCGCTGATGGCGTTCGACCTGAAGAAGATCAAGATGCACTCGCGCATCTTCGTCCGGCTTGACGGCCGCAGCGAAGTCATCGCCGACGACAAGACTGGCCCGGTGCCGATCCAGAACGTGTCGTACAAGTTCATCGAAGAGCACCGCAAGCGCAAGGACGCAAACTACGTCCCCCAGCCGCAGCCGGAGAAGTACAACAGCCACGTCATCCTCACGACGGTCGGCCGCTGCATGTTCAACGGGATCCTGCCCAAGCAGATGCCGTTCTACAACTACGGCATGACCAGCCGCGGCCTGTCCCGCGTGATCGCCGATACCTACGAGAAGCTCGGCCGTCCCGCGACGATCGACCTGCTCGACGAAATGAAGCAACTCGGCTTCCGTCGTTCGACGCTCGCCGCGCTCAGCTTCGGCATCACCGACGTGCGCAGCCCGGACAGCAAGGGCGCAATCCTCGACGACGGCCAGAAGAAGGCCGATCGCGTCGAGAAGAACTACAAGATGGGTGCCATCACCGAGCAGGAGCGTTACGGCCAGCTCATCGAAATCTGGTCGCACGCCCGCGAAAAGGTCGCCACCGATCTGATGGCCGGCCTCGAATCCGACTACCGCGATGACGGCGGCCTGCCGGTCTCCATCGAGGAGGCCAAGGCCAAGGGTTACCTTCGCTACCTCAACCCGATCACGATGATGATCGGCTCCGGTGCCCGTGGTAACAAATCACAGATGCAGCAGCTTGGCGGCATGCGTGGTCTGATGGCCAAGCCCAGCGGCGAGATGATCGAAACCCCGATCAAGTCCAACTTCCGCGAAGGCCTCTCCGTGCTCGAGTACTTCAGCTCGACCCACGGTGCCCGTAAGGGCCTGGCCGACACCGCGCTCAAGACGGCCGACTCGGGTTACCTCACGCGTAAGCTGTGCGACGTCGCGCAGAACGTCATGGTGCAGATGATCGACTGCGGTGCCGTCAACGGCGTCACCAAATCGACGATCTATAAGGGTGAGACGGTCGACGTCCCCCTCGAAGACCTCATCGTCGGCCGGACGGCGCGCGACACCATTCGCAACCCGATCACCGACGAGACGATCGTCGCCGAAAACCAGACGATCACCATCGACATCGCCAATAAGCTCAAGGACCTCAAGCTCGAGTCGATCCGCGTGCGCAGCCCGCTCACCTGCGACAGCCCGCGCGGCTTGTGCGCACGCTGCTACGGCGTGGACATGTCGTCGGGCAAGCTGGTCGAAGAAGGCCTGGCCGTCGGCATCATCGCCGCCCAGTCAATCGGTGAGCCGGGCACGCAGCTCACCATGCGTACGTTCCACACCGGTGGCGTGGCGACCAGCCAGCTCATCGAGAACGACATCAAGAGCTCGGCCGGCGGTATCGTCGAGCACCGCGACATCAATGCGGTCGAAGTGATCGACACCGAAGGCGTCAAGACCCTCGTCGCTTTGAAGCGCAACGGCGAAGTCGCCATCATGGACGCCAAAGGCCGCGAGGTTGAGAAGTTCAAGGTGCCTTACGGTGCGGTCATCCTCGTCGCCAATGGCGCCAAGGTGAAGCCCCGCGAGCAGCTCGTCTCATGGGACCCGCACATCACGCCGATCCTTGCCGAAAAGGGCGGCATGGTGAAGTACGAGGACATCGAGGAAGGCGAAACCGTCCGCCTCGAAGAGGAAAAGAAGGGCTCGGGCAACGCCAAGCTGGTGGTCACCGAACACAAAGGCGAGCGCCACCCGCGCATCACCATCGTGGGCACCGACGGCAAAATCCTCGACTTCCACTACCTGCCCGCCAAGGCTCGTATCGAAGTCTCCGACGGCCAGAAGATCCAGGCCGGCGAGCAGCTTGCTCGTCAGCCGAAGGAAGCAGGCGGCACGGTCGACATCACGACGGGTCTGCCCCGCGTTACCGAGCTGTTCGAGGCCCGCAAGCCGAAGGATCCGGCGACGATCTCCGAGATCGACGGCGTCGTCCGCTTCGGCGA
>JBBRTW010000027.1:0-28592 GCA_038244055.1 Tepidisphaerales bacterium
CAAAACCGCCCGACGCGGGCGGCGGGAAGGCGGACGAAATTGAAATCGTGTACCCTAACATCGAAGCCATCCGACTCGACCAGTGCATGGGAAATCAACCCTAACGGCGGAAATCAACCGGACAGTAGTGATCCGCAATCCACAATCCGAAATCGATGCGATAGGAGTTACATGTGATTGCCCCGGGGATTGGGGGCAGGTTGGCAGGGGAGCCGGCAATGCGCGATGGACTTGTCCGAGATTGATGAGAAAGGGTCGGGAGCCGGGGGGCGGTTTTCGGCGAAGGCGGCGTTTCTGGGGGCCGGCTCCCGACCCTGGAAAGAGGATTTTTTGGAAACGTTCTCGGCATCGGCGCATTCATTCGGGTAGGATGGACGGGACGGGTAATCGACCGATACCGACGCGCTGGCTGCTGGTTGTTCCTTGATGCTGCTGAGCCGTTTAATTTTCTGTCTGGTGTTGGCCGCGGCTGGCGTGCAGCTTCGCGCAGGGGCGGCGACACAGCCTTCGCGGATGTCGCTCCATCTGAAGGATGCAACGCTCAAACAGGCGGTGAAGGAATTGGAGAAGCAGGTGGGGGCGTCCATTCCCGTGATTCCGCCTGATCTGCTGGAGAAAAATGTATTTCCGCGGGTGTCGCTGGATGTGAAGGATGCGCCGTTCTGGGAGTTGTTCAAGCAATTCAGCCTGAAGACGGGCTTGGAGCCGGTGGTCAGCGGGGAAGATCCTTATCCGCGCTTTCAACTGGGGCTGGGGAACGGGCAGTATTGGAAAGGGGCGCATGCGATCGGCGGGCCGCTGATTTTTCTGGCCACGGACATCTCGCGGACCAGTTCGATCGAACTGGGGCGGACCAAGCATCAGTCGCAGCGGGATTTGACGCTGAGCCTGTCGGCCGTGGCGGAGCCGGGGCTGAAACTGCTTTCCGTGGCATCGGATGTCCGGCTGGTGGAGGCGGAGGATGACCAGGCGCATTCGCTGATGCCGGGAGATGCGGCCGAGCGGCTGAAGGAGCCGGCGACTTTCGAGAACCCGGGTGGCGGGACCTATTTAATGAACCTGACATTGGAACTGAATTGCCCGGAGGTGCATGGGCCGAAGATCGCCAAACTCAAGGGCCGGACCTTTGCGCGGATTCAGACGTCCGGGCAGAGGGTTGAGATCGAAGATGTGATGAAATCGCGGAATGTCAGCCGGACGGTGGGGAGCGTGCCGTTTACATTCAAGAATCTGAAAAAGGCGGATATCGAATACATCCTGCAATGTTCGGTGCGGCGGTCGAAGGCGGGGGCCGAGGAGTGGTCCAACCTGCACCAGTCGATCTATAATGGGATGATGTCGCTGTACGATGCCAAAGGGCGATTGGTGGCCGCGCGGGCGACGGAAAATGGGGGCGAGTACACCGATAACCGGATCGATGCGAACCTGCGATTCGTGCGTGAGGTTGGCGTGAGCGATCCGGATGCGGGTGAGCCGTTCAAGTTGGTGTGGGATGCGCCGACGAAGACGCAGGATTTGATTGTTGATTTTGAACTGATGGATATTCCGATTCCAGAATGAAACTGGTTTTGTCCGCGCTGGATTGTTGAGAGATGGACTGATGAGCACTTTGCGAAAAAGAGTCCTCTGCGGTGTGGTGGTCGGCATGGTTGTGCTGCCGGCGATGGGTGCGCGCAAACGGGATCGATCTGCCCCAACCACCCAGGCTACCCAGCCTGCCAATCCATCCCCGTCGGCGGGGGGCGCGACGACGCAAGCGACGAATCAGCCGGCGACGCAGGCGACGAGTCCGCAAGCGACGGGTTCACAAGCGGGGCGGGCTGTGGCGGGTGCGGTGGCGCGGCCGGTGCGGGCGGCGACTTCGCCGAAGGTGATGGGACTGATCAGGCGGTTGGCGAGCGATGATTGGAAGAGCCGGCAGGCGGCCGTGGATGCGCTGGTGGCGATGGGGGAGGATGTGTTGCTGGATTTGGTGCCTGCGTTGGAAAAGGCGGTGGATCCGGAGGTGCGAACGCGGCTGGAGTCGGCCATCGCGCGGATTGAGGAGGACCGGCTGATCGGCGGGTCATTGATTACGTTGAAACTGGATGGGGTGCCGGCGGCGAAGGCGGTGGAGGAGATTTCGCGGCGGGCGCGAGCGCCGATTCTGCTGGAGCCGGCCGGGCTTTTGCAGGGAAAATCCGCGAAAAAGGTGTCCCTGAATGTGGATCATCGGCCATTCTGGGAAGTGATGAGTCTGGTATGCCGCCAGGCCGAGGTGGAACCCGCCTGCATTACGCGCCAAGGCCGCGAGATGGGCATGGGTCTGGTGCGCGCTAATGGGGCGAAGGAATGGGATGATCGGCCGGTGGTTTTGGCCGGGCCATTGCTGATTCGGGCGGATACGATCAGCCGGACGAGTTCGATATCGCTGCGGGATGGGGGAGATTCGGCCAACGAGTTTTCGCTGACATTGACGGCGTTTGCGGAGCCCAAGCTGAAGGTTCTGGACTATTCAGGTACGATTCACCTGGATGAAGTGGTGGATGAGAAGGGAAATTCGCTGGTTCCGCCGGAGGACAATGGCGTGCCGGCCAACCTGGAGACATTTGGGAACTCGCGCGGGGGATTTCCGTCTCAATGGGCGCTGGGCGCGACATTGGCATATCCGAAGAATGCGGGTAAGACGATCACCCGGCTGAAAGGAAGCGCCAGCTTCGAGGTGCAAATTCGCGCAGCGCGTCTGGAATTGCCTATCCACAGCGCGAAAAATGTGTCGGTTCGGTTGGATGGAGTGCGCCTACTGGTAAAATCGGTGGATGGCGCGCGAGCCGATTTGAGTGTATTCCGCGATGGACGAGGGGATGCGGAGTGGTTGCGGTTGCGGACCCTGGTCTCCCAGGCCGAAGCGCAAGTCGTTGATGACAAAGGACAAGTGATCTCCCGGACGCAGAACGGCGTGGACGCGGATGAGAGCAACGACAGCCAGCGGATGGATTTGAAACTGCGTCTGATGCGCGATGGCGAGGATGGATCCGAAGGCAAGACGGCGCGGGAAGGCCGGAAGAAAGTATCGGAAGGTTCGAAGTTCATCTGGGAATTTCCAGTTGAAACGCGGGATGTGGTGGTGCCGTTTGTAATACATGACCTGCCGATCCCGCATTGAGTGAGAGTAACGCATTGAGTGAGGGTAATTTGTGTGCCACCTGACGGAGCGGGGGTGGCGCGCCAGCGAAGAATATTGACGTAAGCTCCAGCGTTTCGGTATTGTTATGGCTGCGCGATTCCGCCTCGTTATTTTGAGGCGCGATTGTGCGTGCCTTGTGTGGGCCATAGAGGCAGCCAGATCGACATCCAGGAATTTCTCGTCCCCAGTCGGGGAGGTAAACCATGCCGCGTGATCGTCAACTGCTCGCACGAGCAGTCCGTAAAGCCGTCGAATCGCTCGAAAGCCGCGTTCTCATGTCGGCCAGTGTCGACTTGAAGGGCGGCGTTCTCGACATCGTCGGCACCAATAGCGCCGATACGATTGTCGTTTCATATGCCTCTGGCGATCGGGGCACGCTGGAAGTGTCGGTGAACAACCAGACGGTGGGCGTCGCGACGCGCAAGGTGAGCAGCATCAGAATCGAAGCCGGGCGGGGCGATGACAGCATCACCGTGCTTCAATTGAACGGCGCGATCGACAAGCCCGCGACGATTTATGCCGGCCGGGGCAACGATACGGTGGTGGGCGGATCGGGCGATGATGCGATCTACGGCGGCAAGGGAGATGATCAGATCGGCGCGAGCGCGGGCAAAGACACCTACGATGCGGGCGGCGGAAATGACACATACAACGGCGCGCCAATTCCGACTTCGGCGACGGCCGCGGCGGCTTCATCGCTGGGCAAGGCGTCGCCCTTCGCACTGACGATCCCGACTTACACGGTTTCGGATCTGGGGATTCTGCCGGGCGGGGCGGGGGACCGCGGCGTCTGGAACATCGCCAACACGACCAACAGCACAGTTGGATTCAGCGTGATCAACGACACCGGGAACCAGAAGGTTCCGCATGGAATGTACAAGCCCAACGGCAAGGGGCGGCAGATCGACCTGGGGACGCTGGGCGGCTCGGTTTCGGGCTCGACCTCGATCGGCTACGACATCAACGTCAACGATGAAATGGTGGGTGAATCGCGGACTACGCCGGGCGGAGCGCGGCACGGCTTCTATTACAGCACGTTCATGCGGGATATCGGGAGCATTGGCGGCGGCGACACCGTGGCCTACGGGATCAACGATTTCCTGCCGACCTACGCCCCGGCGACGATCGTGGGCGAGAGCAATGGATCGGCGTTTTACAAGGTCGGCCCGGGCGGGCGTTTTAACCGCGTTCCCGATGCCAACGGGCAGGGCTTGTTGCGCGGGCGATTCCGCGAAGTGAACTCGGATGATTACAACATTCCGTTCCCCGATGGGATCGGCGACATCATGGTGGGATTCGATGCGGGCGTGAACCAGGCGGTGGTTTACGATGAGGTCGCGGACTCGACATTCGATCTGAGCACGATTCGCGGCGCGGTGACTTCCGAAGCCTTCGATGTGAACACGGGCGTTGGCGGGCCGAACAATTATACGGTGGTCGGCGTTTCGGGCGAAAATACGCCGGTGGAGACCGCATTCTGGTGGCGGAACAACCCCGGAGCCATGACGGCGCTGCCGACACCGGCGGGCGATCGTTCCAAGGCCTATGGCGTTCGCGATGCCGATCCGGTCACCGACCTGGTGAAGATCGTGGGCCGGACTCAGCACGTCAACAACAACGTCATCGTCAGCCACGCGGCGGAGTGGATCGAATCGACAACGGGAGTGTTCCAGTTGATCGACTTGCAGGCGCTGACTTCGGGCGGGACCGGCCGGGTTCTGACCGAAGCGCACGCGATCAATACCAATGACTGGATCGTGGCGGTGGGGACGGTGCCGACGGATAACTTCCAGCATGCGTTCCTGCTGACGCCGGGCGTGCCGCCGGGCCTGGGGCAGAATTCGATCACGTTCAGCGGCGGCTTCATCAAGCCGGTGGTGGTGAATCAGACCAATCCCAAGCTGGTGTTCAATTTCTTCGGCGTGGGCGACTTCACCGTGGCCAAGAACAACGTGCAGATAAACCTGCTGACGGTGGACCTGCAGCGCGGAAACCTGCCGAGCGAAGGGATCGTGGATTTCACGTTCAATAACGCGGGATTGTCGCGGGTGGTGACGAATCAGTCGGCCGGCATCGGCAAGTTTAGCGGCATCGCCGAGGCGTTCGCGACATTGTCGGATGGCACGACCGGCGATTTCCTGGTGAGCTTCCAGGGCACGACCAGCCGTTCGCATCATCAGGACATCATCCAGGGCAGTTTCGTCGCGGTGAGCAGCCGCGGCAAGGTATTGAAGCAGGGCGGACAGAGTATTCTGTACGGAAGCTTCAAGCATGCGTAAGCCCCAGGCGAACGCCGTTGGCGCGCACTGTTCGAGCAATGATGTTTATGCACCCGAGCCATCACCAGGAATCACATCAATGAACCGCCCCTCCTCCGTCGATCATCGCCTCGCCCGCGCCGTGCGGCCGATTGTGGAAAATCTCGAGACGCGCACGTTTCTTTCGGCTTCGATGCCGATTCCGACCGGGCCGGCCTCGCTTCTCAACGGCACGCTGCTGGTGCAGGGCACGACCGGCAACGACACGATCCTCATCAAGCGCAGCAGCCTGAGCAAACTCTCGCTGGATGTCACCGTCAATAAGACCGTGAGCCATTTCACGCTGGCGGACGTCAAACTGATGCGAATCTACGGGCTGACGGGCAACGATTCGATCATCGTGGATGAGGGCAACGGCATCATCGCGACCAAGGTGTGGGCATTCGGTTCGAACGGCAACGATACGATCCAGGGCGGCTCGGGCTCCGACACGCTCATCGGCGGCAACGGGGATGACCTACTTCGCGGGCAGGCCGGCGGCGACTGGATCGAAGGCAACGATGGTAACGATCGCCTGCTGGGCGGCGATAACATCGATACCCTGCTGGGCGGGGCCGGGCGGGACCTGATCAACACGGGTGCCGGGCGCGATGACGTGCGGAGCACGGATAACCTGGATTCGGTGGACACCGGCGGGGCGGCCGATACCAGCGTGAACAAGAAGCTGCGCGGGCGTCCTCAGCCGGCGCGGGCCTCGACGGGCGGGGCGACCCCGGCCGCTTATAATGCCAGCGTGGTCGGTTATACCCCGGCGCAGGTGCGCAAGGGATATGGCTTTGGCGATTTGACGAGCGTGAAATTCAAGAATCGCGGGCAGGGGCAGACGATTGCGATCGTCGTCGCTTACGACTACCGCACCGCCAGGGAAGATCTGAATACGTTCTCGCGGACGTTTGGGCTGCCCGAGGTGGGCAAGGCGACCTTCGGAAGAATGTACGCCAGCGGGGTTCAACCGTTCTCCGATCCACTCTGGTCGAGCGAAGCAGCGATGGATCTACAATGGGCCCATGCGATTGCGCCGGCGGCGCGTCTGGTGCTGGTCGAGGCGGATTCGGATCTGCCGGCCGACCTGATGAATGCCGTGGCTAAGGCGACGAATCTGCTGCACGACAATTACGGCGGGGGCGTGGTTTCGATGAGCTTTGGCTTTCCCGAATCGCGCAGCGATGCGATCTATTCGACCATATTCCGCAACTCGCGCACGGGCGATGTGTCGTTCGTGGCCGCGGCGGGCAATATCGGCGGGCAGGTGTTCTACCCGGCCGTGGGCGAAGAGGCGCTGGCGGTGGGCGGCACGTTCCTGCCGCTGGATTCGGATGGAAATCTGACGGGTCCGGAGACGGCCTGGATCGATGGCGGCGGCGGTGCCAGCGCGGCGACGACGCGCTTCCGGCCGGTGCATCGGGTGGCGGTTCATCCGCGGCCGGAGTACCAGAACCAGTTGCAGGTGGGCGGCGCCATCATCGGGACCACCCGCGTGGTGCCGGATGTGGCGTATAACGCCGATCCGCTGGCGGGCTACGCCGTCTTCGATTCGACGCCCAACGAAAACGGCGACACGGGCTGGCAGGCGATCGGCGGCACCAGCGCCGGCACGCCGCAATGGGCGGGGATCACGGCGCTGGCGAATCAGATGCGCGTCGCCAACGGGCTGACGATGCTGGGCAACGGGCAGTTGAATAATTTCATTTACGGGCTGGCGCGCAAAAATCAGTTGAGCCTGTTCAATGACATCACGCTGGGAAGCAACGGCAACGCGGCGACGCCAGGCTTCGATGAGGCCACCGGCTGGGGCACGCCCAAGGCGGCGGCCCTGATCGCCAAACTAGGGACCGCCACGAGCAAGGCTCCGCGCGTCTCGACCACCGGCGTGGCGGATTTCAAGTGGCAGGCCAATTTCACGCGTGAAATGCTCAACGGGTTGCTGACGGTGCCGGCGGTGATTTCATTCGGCGGCGAGCCGGGCGGGAAAAACATCGGCAACGCTCGCTTCAGCACCACGACCGTCAGCCTGCGTTTCATCCAGGACGCGAATGAGATCACCAACAAGGGCACAATCGAGTTGACCGCCTTCAACCTGCCGCGCACGGGCAACGATTTCTCGGGGCAGGGCACGGGAGTCGTGCTGCTCAATGACGGCACACCGGGCATTTTCAATATGATTTTCAGCGGGCGGCTCGCCCGGATCAACGGGCAGGACACGGTCAGCGGGGAGTTCTACGCCATCGGTTTCGACGGCAAGATTCTCCCGCAAGGCGCCAATCCGATTTTGCGCGGCGTGTTCGCGATGCAAGGCGGGACGCTTCGTCCTTAAATCGCCGGCCTTAAATCGCCGGGGATTTTTCCCGCGGCGGGGCGGATGCAGTCAGCATGAAGCAGGGGCGCGCGGTTGCGCATGTGTTGGCCGGCGGACGGGCCATTCTCGCGATGTCCGCAAATAACGCGGGATTGGGTCGGGTTACACGGTTTGTCTGGCGGCTTCGATGGCGGGCACCAGGTCTGAGACGCATCGCACCATCTGCTCATCGTCGACGCGGCCGGTGTTGATGGTCAGGGAATAAATCTCCAGCGCGTCGAAACTGTAGCGGGGGAAGTAGCGCTTGTGGAAGACGTGGCGGGCGTGGTCGGTATCGTGAATCCAGCGCGCGGCTTTTTCGCGGGTGAGCTGCTGCTCTTCCATCACGCGGGCGATGCGGCTTTCAAGGGGCGCGATCAATCGTAAATGAATGCCGCCCGGCATCTGGCGGGTCAGGTGGACGCCGCCGCGGCCGACGATGACGGCTCGGCCCACCTGCGCCAGGGCGCGGATGCTCTGGGCGGTTCGGCGGAAGACGGCGAGTTCTTCCATATCGCCCTGGAGGCCGCCGAAAAGCTCTTCGAGCCAGGATCGCGAAGTCTGCTCGAGGGATTCGATGAGTCGGCGGGAGATGTGGTGATCGGCCGCGACTTTCTCGACGAGTTGTTTGTCCCAGGCGGTCCAGGGGGGATCGCCGCGATCGCGCTGGCCGAGGTATTCGACGAGGTTGTCGGCCAGCGTTCGTCCGCCGGCCCCGGCCTGGCGGCTGATCGTAATAAACGGCAGGATCGGTTTTTCCGGAGGCGGCTCGCCGTGGATGGGGACGGTGGTGGTATGCAGGCTGCCGAGAATCGGATGAATATGGAATTGCAACGCGCTCAGCGAATCACGTAATGGCATGGCTCACTCCGCTGGAAAGGCCCGATCCATGGTATTCTGCGGATGTCGGGGAAACACGATTTTTCCGAGTTTAACGCTTGTAAGAGGAGGCCGGCGCTGCGATTTCGATCGCGGTGGGAGGGGTGCAGGGCAATCGCATATGGCATGAGATGGGCAACAATTGCGGATTTCGGATTGTGGATTGCGGATCGAAATGCGGTTTTCAATCCGCAATCCGCAATCCGCAATCCGAAATCGATGCGATAGGATTGACATGCGATTGCCCTGGGGAGGGGTGGGGTGTCCAGGATAGGGCGGGCGGAGAAATGGGCGGGCGGTGTATGATGTCACCGGGGCGGTGGTGCGGCGGCCATGTTAGAATGCATGCAGGCTGAAAGCCTGCGATACAATGACATACGGGTAGTTTTGTGCGATCTCGGCGACGAGCCGTGGCGTAGTGAGTTGGTTGTTATGAGCGATCTGGCTGCGATGGATATTCTCGAGGCGCGCGTGCTGCTGGCGGCATTTCCGGATGGGCTGACGCCGGTGCAGGTGCGGCACGCTTATGGGTTTGACCAGGTGACCTACGCAGCGCGGCACGGTCGGGTGATCGCGGCCGATGGGCGCGGGCAGACGATCGCGATTGTGGTGGCGTTTCACACGCCGAAGATTTCCAGCGATCTGCGCGTGTTCGATCAGAAGTTCGGGCTGCCGGATACGGATCTGGCGGGGAAAAATATCCTGACTCAGGTGACATTGAAGGATAGCCTGGGGAGGTATCCCGGGAGCAATGCCGGGTGGGCGGGGGAGGCCTCGCTGGATGTGGAATGGGCGCATGCGATCGCGCCGCGGGCGCATATTCTGCTGGTGGAGGCGGCGTCGGATTCGGTGGATGATCTGCTGACGGCGGTGGATTACGCGCGGCGGCAGACGGGGGTGGTGGCGGTTTCGATGTCGTGGGGCGCGGGGGAGTTTCCATATCAAACGGATTACGATGTTTACCTGACCACGCCGAAGAGGCATGTCGGCGGCGGCGGGCAGCGCGGGAGCGTGACGTTTATTTCTTCATCGGGCGATTCCTCGGCCGGGGCGAGCTGGCCGGCGACGAGCCCGAACGTGGTCGCCATCGGCGGGACGACGCTGACCTTGAATCGCCACGCCACCTGGCTGGATGAATCGGCCTGGACGGGATCGGGCGGCGGGCCGAGCCTGTACGAAGGAACGAACGCGCCGGATGTGGCGTACGATGCGGATCCGAACACGGGGTTCTCGGTTTACGATACGACGCAGAACGAGGGCTGGTACACGGTGGGCGGGACCAGCGCGGGCGCGCCGCAGTGGGCGGCCCTGATCGCGATCGTGGACCAGGGGCGTTCGCTGAGACTATTGCCTTCGCTCGATGGGCCGTCGCAGACGCTGGATGCGATCTACCAGGTGCCGGCGACGGATTATCACGACATTACCACTGGATCCAACGGATACCCGGCCACGCCGGGGTACGACCTGGTGACGGGGCGGGGCACGCCGATCGCGCAGAAGCTGATACCGGACATGGTGCCGTTCGGGACCAAGTCGTTCGCGAAAGTGATGGCGCGGGCGGCGGCGGTTGCGATGATGGTGCGTGCGCCGGCGGGAGCGGTGTTTGCGATGGGGGTTCGGAAGGGGTCTGATTCGCTATTCAGCGATGTTCCGGTTTGAGGTGCTGTCGCGCCAAGATTCACGAACAGGCTCGTTGGCCCGGCGCGATGCAGTTTCCGCGCGGCCACCAATTCATTTCGCGGCCGGAAGCAGGATTGAATCGTTTGCGGCTATCGGCGAGTCCTGGACTTTCCCATTGGCGGTGGCGTAGAGGTTGTCGCCGTTTCTGCCGCAGAAGGGATCGGTGTGCCAGGATACATGGCCATCGCCGAACAGGACGTTCATTCCATCGCGCTCGTGATTGCGCGACAACCCCTTGCGCATCAGGCTGGAGGCCATGCCAGGTTGAACCGACAGCACGTCGCTGACGGGCGGATCGACGCCGGGATTCAAATCGGCCGCCAGGGGGAAATCGGCGGAAACCGGCAGTTTGAGTGGATATCCGGCCGCGACCGCCGCGGCTGATGGGTAAGGATTGGCGATACTGTAGGCCAGATTCTTCGCGTAATCGGTGAAATTCGAGCGGCCGGGGTCACCCGCCGCGGCGGTGTCCGTGGCGAATTCAGTCTCGTCGTTGTAGGGACAGATGAAGATTGCGGGGGGCAGTTTTTCGCGCAGCAGAAGCAGATACGCGGCCGCCGTCACGTCATTGACGGCAACTCCTCCAGGCCCGGAGGCGAACGGCTCGGGAGAAGAAATGCCAGTGCCAAACGTCAGAGGCAGGCCTGGGACGTAGGCCGTGCGGGGGAAACTGTTGTGGTTCTCGTTGCCATAGAGAATCAATGCCTGCCCGATCTGTCGCAGGTTATTTGCACATTTATCGATGTAGGCCTGATGCCGGGCGCGCTCGATCGCCGGCAGCAGAATCGCCATGAGCACGGCGATGATTCCAATGACGATGAGGATCTCGATGACCGTGAAAGCCTCGCGGCGGGGATGGGTCATGGCGGATTTCATCGCATGACTCTATCACGCGGAATTCCAATCGGTATCGGTACTACACCGAGGGTTGGGTACGGGGCGCGACAGCGCGATCATCGCGGAAACTGTCCCGGAGCGGGCGGGGAGACGAGCAGGTCGAGGGCTTCGGTGAGTTCGCGCTCATCCAGGCGGGAGGTGTTGTTGCGGTCGGCGAGGCACACGAGGCGATCGGTGGCGTCGAGGAATTCATCGAGGGTGAGCTTCTGATCGCCGTTGCTGTCGGCGAAATCGAAGATGGCTTTGGCCCACAACTGGGTGGGCGTGACGATGACGCGGCCGCGGCCGAAGCCACCGCGCATGAAGCCCTGGGGCTGGCGCGCGACGTAGGGGGCGAGGATCGGATCGAGGCCGGTCGCCAGCATGGGGAGGTCGATGAACTCGGGGCGATGCTCATCGGCGATCTGGTAGTAGAGGGCGGCCGCGGCATCGCGGGCTTCGCGCGGGGTGATGGTGAAATCGCGGTTGGCATCGGCTGACTGGCGGATCACCTGGGCCATGATGGCGAGATTGCCCATCTCGGGGTTGGCGCGGATGCCCATGCGGTTGAAGCCGCCACCGCCACCGCGGGGGATGTAGGCGAGGGCGGGATCGAGCTTGCCATCGAGTTGGGCGATGACCGAGCGCGAACGGCGGATGATGAAGTCGCGCGGGGTGATGTTAGCGCCGCGGCCCCAGCCTCGGCCGCGATCCTCCGCGAGGGCGGCGAACGAGCCGGGCGCGGCCGGGATGACGGCGGCGGAGGCCTCATCGCCTTCGAGCAGGCGCGCTTGCAGTTCATCCATCACGGGCACCATGTCGGCTTCGTTATAGAAGCTGAGCGTGAAGCGGCGGATATGGTCGAGATATTGTTTCTTGTATTTTTCGATGCCGACGATGCGCTCGATAAGGCGGTTGGTGCCGCCCCAGGGGTGGTTGATGCTGAGGTTGACGAGCTGGTCGGCCTGCCCGCCGTAGCTGGCCAGCGAGAGGTTCATGTCCCAGGGGAGGAAGTAGACTTTTCCGTGCCGGCCGGCGGCATCGGTGGGGCTGACGACGAGATAGAAGTTGTGATAGTTGGCCAGGATGGAATCGAGATCGCAGATGAGCGTGGTGCAGGCGAGATAGCGGAGGAAGGTGTCGACATCGAAGACGTCTTCCACTTTCGCGGCGAAGGTTGCATCATCGGCGTAGTTGAGGAGCTTGACGAACTCGATGAGCGGGCGGGCGGCGGCGTTGTCGGGCTTGGACTTGGCGCGGTAGCGGTCCCAGTCGGCGATGTTCTCGCCCATGTAGGGCAGGCCGCGAATGGCCTCGGGTTTGAAGATGGGGATCTTGCTCGAACCGAAGTGATTCTTGAGGAATCGATCATCATCCACGCCCTCGATGAGGGTGTAGACGCCTAGGTATTCGCGATCGCAGCGGCCATCGACGGTGAGGTAGACGGTGGCCAGCGTCGTGCGCGGCGTGGGGACGCCGGCCGAGCGGTAGACGTGGTAGGAGAGCGTTTCGCGAAGGAGCGAGGGGTCGAAGGCGTTGTTGGCGAGGTTGAGTGTTTCCAGGCCGAGGAATTTGCCGCCGTGGACGAAGCGGTTGAAGTCGAGTTTCATCGGCCGCTTGAGCCCGCGCGAAGTGCCCTCGTAGGAGGAGTTGCCCTTGAAGCGGAGCGCGGTGTCGGCGAAGAGCTGGTCATCGATCTCGACCTGGGCGCGGACGTAGGCGTATTCCCAGCCGTAATTGTGGGGGGGGAGGGGGGTGGCTTCGGTGTAATCTGAGTGCTGAGTGCTGGGAGCTGAGTGCTGAGTGGTGGATTGCGGATTGGAAGAGGCGGGATTGGCCGCTTCCTCATGTTTCATATCTTCATGCTTCACGTGTCCTGCCGTCGGTGCCGGGGCGGTTGCGGGAGTCGACGCCGCGCCGTTCGCGGGGCGGGTCGCCGGCGCGGGGATGGAAGTGGCTTCGAGGGGGGCGGCGCGGGCGCGGCGGGTGGGCTGCATGGCATCCCAGGCGGCCGAGGTGATATGGATGTGGACGGCGTGGAGCGCGGTGGCGGCGAAGAAGTCATCGGCGGGATCGGGATGTTTTTCCTTGTCCTTGGCGGGGAGAGGGCTGGCCAGCAGCGCGATGAGGAGGGCGGCGAGGAAGGAGGGGAAATTGTTGGCGCGGTGGAGCATAACATGAGATGGTACGCGCGAAACGGGTGGATATTGCATTCGAAGCGCTCCGGGTGCCAAGCTGATGCCATGCTTAGACCCGCCGCCGAGTCGTTTCGGCCGCGAAGGGATCATGATCGGCGGGGATAAGCATGCGTGTACCTTACCCTCACCGAGGCCCGCATGCTTATCCCCGCCGGTCGTGTGGGTTGCGCGAATGATGTCGTTTGCGGCGGGTCTAAGCATGGCACCAGCTTGGCGGCCGAAGTGGGGCGTCTCTTTACTGCCGTGATACCCGAGATTGCGGTACGATGACATCATGAACCGCCAACCCATCGCGCGCATGACCTTTCTGCTCAGTCTGATCCTCTGGCCAACGATCTCCGCCCGCGCTGAGGATGCCCCGATCCTCTTCAACAAGAATTTTGAAGGCGCCTCCATCGGCAAGATCGAAGTTCTCGTACCGACCCAGTTTCGCTGCCATGTCGAGGGGCAGTCGGATGAGCGCGGGCGAAATCGGCAGGCGACCTGGTACTGTTTTCGGATGGATCGCGTGCGCGGCAAAGCGATCGAAGTGATCCTGACGGATTTCGTGGGGGAGTACAACGACAAGCCGGGAGCGTGCCCGATGTCGCGCGGCCTGGTGCCCGTGTTCAGCGATGATGGAGTCACCTGGCGGCATTTCGCGGATGAATCGGCCAACTGGGATGAGCAGACGAAGGAATTGACGCTCAAGTTCACGCCGGCCGGTGAGAGTGTCTGGATCAGCCACATCCCACCCTACACCCCCGCGAACCTGAAATCGCTCCTGGAGGAAACCGCGCGGTCGGCTCATGCGTGTGTGGAGAGCATCGGCAAAACCGCCGGCGGGCGCGATTTGATGATGGTGACGGTGACGGACCTGGCCACGCCCGATGAGGCGAAGAAAACCATCTGGCTGCAGGCCCGCCAACATGCGTGGGAGGCGGGGACATCGTGGGTGATGGAGGGGGCGATGCGCTTCGCGATTTCGGATGACCCGGCCGCCATCGAGCTTCGCAAAGGTTTTGTCATGAAGTTCACACCCATGCTCGATCCCGATGGCTGCGCGGGTGGGAAGGTGCGTTTTAATTCCAACGGGTTCGATGTGAATCGGCATTGGGATGAAGTCGATTTGCGCGATCCGAAATGGCTCAAACTGATGCCGGAGATTTGGTATGCCAGGAAGGCGATATTGGCCGCGCATCAGGCCAGGCCGATCGATCTAATGGTGAATCTGCATAATACGGAAACGGGTGAATATGTGCAGACGATGGCGGATGATGAGGCGGTCCTCAAGCGCATGCGCCGGTTTGAAGAGCTGCTGATCGAGCGCACCAGCTACGATCCGCCGGGGAGGCTGACGGTGGGCAAGGTTCCAAGCAATACGACCAACTGCCTGTGGAGCGTGGCCAAGGTGCCGGTGATGTTGATGGAGCAGCGGATCGGGCCATCGAAGAAGCTGGGGCACAAGCCGACGACGGACGATCGGCTGGCGTTTGGGAAGGGGTTGATTCAGGCGATGGGGGAGGCGGCGCGGTGAGGATAGTGCGAGGGGTCGTGCCAGCGTGGCGAAGCATCTGGCCGGTGGTTCGAGGCGCACTCAATAGCAGACGGGCCTTGAAGCTCGATGCAAGATCCTTCGGGTCGCATAGCTCCCCTCAGGATGACATTCGCGAAATTCCCGGGGCCGTTTCGCGCGTGATTCCAGGGGCGATTTCGCGCGCAATTCCATGGGCGATTTTGCGCGCTATTCCAAGGGCGATTTTGCGCGTGATTTTTGAGGTCGAATCGATGCGGTTGCGCATCGCTTTCGCGTCTCATTTCGACTAGAATAGACGGGCCTGAAAAAGCCCGGTCGAATGCACCTTGAAGGGGCTCGATATCGGGGCGTATGTCAGGCTGAATGAGCTGTTTTCTCCCCGCCACGGACGGCGGGTGGATCGTCCCACATCGCGCCGCAGCGGCGGTTTTCGGGCCGGCCGCCCCAAGCCCGGGGCTGACTGTCCGCAGAACGAAATTCCCATGGCTGAAACCAACCCTCCGACCCCCCCTATGCCTCCCACTCCTCCCGCATCGCCCGAGATGCCTGAATCGTCCGAGCCCGCGCCCATGGGCCGGATCGAAGACCTGCGAATCGAGCAGGAACTGGCGGATAGTTACCTCACCTACGCCATGAGCACGATCATGGATCGCGCCCTGCCGGATGTGCGCGATGGGCTCAAGCCCTCGCAGCGGCGCATCCTGGTGGCCATGAATGACCTGGGCCTGGGCCCGCGCGCCAAGCAGCGCAAATGCGCCAAAATCTGCGGCGATACATCCGGCAACTACCACCCCCACGGTGAATCGGTCATCTACCCGACCCTGGTGCGCCTGGCCCAGGATTGGACGATGCGCTACACGCTCATCGATGGGCAGGGGAACTTCGGCTCCAACGATGGCGATCCGCCGGCCGCCATGCGTTACACCGAAGCGCGCATGGCCGCTCCGGCGATGGAGCTAATCGATGATCTGAACCTCGATACCGTCGATTTCCAGCCCAATTACGATGAAACGCGCACCGAGCCGATGGTCTTCCCGAGCAAGTTCCCCAACCTGCTGGTGAACGGCTCAACCGGCATCGCCGTCGGCATGGCCTGCAATCTGCTGCCGCACAACCTGCGCGAGATATGCGATGCGATCGTGCATGTGATGGACAACCCCAACTGCACGCTGCCTGATTTGATGGGGATCGTCAAAGGCCCGGATTTCCCCACCGGCGGCAGCATCCGCGGGCAGGATGGCATTGTTGAGGGGTACAAGACCGGTCGCGGCCGGATCTGCCTCCAGGCCAAGATGCACACGGAGGAGCTCAAGAACGGGCGAACGCAGGTCATCATCGATGAGATTCCGTATGGGGTGATCCGCAAGACGATCCTCGAATCGATCGGCGAATGCGTTAAGGATGATCGCATCAAGGATATTTCCGATGCCAACGATCACTCCGGCCGCGAGCACAAATGCCGGATCGTGGTCGATCTGAAGCGCGATGCGGACCCGAACGTGGTCATCAACCAGCTTTACCAGTACACACCCTGCCAGATCACGGTTTCGATGATCAACATCGCGCTGGTGAACCGCCAGCCGCGGACGATGGGGCTCAAGGAGCTGATCGAGCATTTCATCGCCCATCGCAAGGTGGTCATCGTCCGGCGGACGCGCTTCCTGCTCCGCAAGGCCCAGCAGAAAGCCCATATCCTGGAAGGATTGATTTACGCGGTTTGCGATATCGATGAGGTGGTTCGGCTGATCCGCGCCAGCAAGACGCGCGAAGAGGCGATCGGCAAGCTGCGCGAGCGCGCGTTCCGGATCGCGCCCGATCATCCTAGCGCGGCGCACATTCCGCAGAAACTGATGGAAAAGGTGGCCGAGGCGGGCGTGCTGCTCAGCCAGGCGCAGGCCGAGGCGATCGGCCGGTTGCAGCTCATTCAGCTCGTGGGCCTGGAAATCGAGCGGCTGGTGAACGATTACAAGGAAGTGGCGGCCGAGATCGAGGAATACGAGCGCATCCTCGCCAGCGATGCGGCGATCATCGATATCATCCGCGAAGATATTTATGAGATGAAAGAGAAGTACGGCGACGATCGCCGCACCGAGATCATCGGCGGGATCAGCGCCTTCAACATGGATGAGCTGATCGCCCAGCAGGATGTGGTGGTCACGGTTTCCCACAAGGGTTACGTCAAGCGCCTGCCGGTGGATACCTACCGCGCCCAGGGTCGCGGCGGGCGGGGGATCAAGGGCAGCGAATCGCGCGAGGGGGATTTCGTCGAGCATCTTTTCGTCGCCAACACGCACGATTACCTGATGTTCTTCACCAACCAGGGGCGCGTGTACGAGCGGCGGGTGTATGACATCCCCGAGATGAGCCGCACCAGCCTGGGGCGGGCGATCGCCAATCTGCTCGAGTTCCAGGCCGATGAGAAGATCGCCAGCGTGCTGGCGGTGAAGGATTTCTCGAAGGAGGAATCGTTCGTCATGTTCGCCACGGCTAAGGGCGTGGTGAAAAAGACGGCGCTGTCGGCCTACGCGAACATCCGCACCAGCGGCCTGATCGCGATCGGTCTGGATGAAGGCGATACGCTGATCGGCGTCCACATCACCGATGGCAAGGACCATGTCATGCTGGGCACCAAGAGCGGCCTGGCGATCCGGTTTGAGGAATCGGATGTGCGGGCGATGGGCCGCCCGGCCGGGGGTGTGACGGGAGCACGCTTCAAGCGCGAAGGGGATGAAGTCGTCTCGATGCTCATCATCCCGGCCGATGAATCGGCGCTGAAAGTGCTGACGGCCTGCGCCAAGGGTTACGGCAAGCGCACGCCTCTGGCGGATTACCCGGTCAAAGGCCGGGGCACGCGCGGCGTGATCAATATCGACGCCACCGATCGCAATGGCGAGGTGGTGAAGATGGTGCTGGTGGCGGATGATGATGAGGTGATGTTCATCACCGAGAAGGGAATCCTGATGCGCACGCGCGTGTCGGAGATTCGCGAGACCGGTCGAAACGCACAGGGCGTGCGGCTATTGCGGATCGATGAGGGGGACCGGCTGGTGGCGCTGGCGCGGGTGGATGCGGAGGAGCGCGTCGAGGAAGGACCGGACGGGGAAGGGCCGGTGGAGGGCGGGCCGGCACCTGTTGATCCGGACGCGGCGGAGGCGCAAGGCGGCGATGCCAAGCCGGGCGATGGGGCGGGGTTGCCGGATGAATCTTGAGAGATAGGCGTGGGTTCAAAAGAACGGAGCGCGATTCGGCGATGTCGGCGGTCGACGCCATCGGGGACGGGGACGCCGTCGCTCGCGGCGATTTGAAACCACGAAGCAGGCCGCGCGGGCCATCCCATGGGGGCGCGGCAAACCATTCCGCAGGCTTGCCATGCGAGTGCGGATCCTCCGTCTTGACTTGCGATCCTCGCATCCATACATTCTAACATAGGAATATAAGCATATGTCCGCCACCCCCGCCCCCGAAATGATCGATAAAATCGTCGAGCGCTTCCGCGCCCTGGGCGACGCCAGCCGCGTGCGCCTGCTGCTGCACCTCAAGTCCGGCGAGCGCAACGTTGCCGAGCTCTCGGCCGCCATCGGCCTGGCCCAGCCCTCGGTCTCCAAGCACCTGGCCGTGCTCAAGCAGGCCGGGCTGGTCGAATGCCGCCGCCAGGGCACGCAGTGCGTCTACTCGGTGGTCGACCGCTCGATCTTCGATCTCTGCGCCGTCGTCTGCGACAGCGTCATGCGGCACGTCCGCCGGCAGAATCAGGCCCTGGGCTTGACGGTCGTCCCGGCCGGCGCATCGACAAAACGAAATGTGAACGGAAAAACGAAAGGAATACGATCATGAGCGCGACCCTCAGCAATCCAACCTCCCCCGCCGCCTCCACCATCACCCCCGCCGACCTCGCCTGCCTCCAGGACGCCGGCCAGCCGATCGAGCTGATCGATGTCCGCACCGGTGTCGAATATCGACAGGTACACGCCCGCGGCGCGCGGCTGGTCTCCCTCGATCGGCTCCAACCGGCCGCGATTGTCGATGCGCTGCCCCCCGAGCAAAAAACCCAGCCGATCTACCTGATCTGCAAGTCCGGCCAGCGCGCCGCCAAGGCCGCGGAGCGCTTCCGCGCCGCCGGCATCACCAGCGCCATCGTCGTCGAAGGCGGAACCGCCGCCTGGGAATCGGCCGGCCTGCCCGTCGTGCGCGGGCAGGCGGGCATGTCCCTGGAGCGCCAGGTGCGCATCGCCGCCGGGTTGCTGATATTGCTGGGCATCGTCCTGGCGCGCTGGGTCTGGCCATGGTTCATCGGGCTCAGCGCCTTCGTCGGCGCGGGATTGATCCTCGCCGGCGTCACCGACTGGTGCGGCATGGGCTTGATGCTCGCGAAGATGCCCTGGAACCGCGGCAGCGCTGAATCCTGCTGCGCGCCCGGTCAATCCAGCAATGACAAATCCTGTTGCCAGGGTGCCAACTCCTGCGGCGATGACGCAGAGAAGGCCGGCCAGCGCTAAGCCCTATTTCACATACCCTACACCCTCCCTTCTGAACCCTGAACCCCGAACCCTGAACCCTGAACTCTAACTCCATGTCACACAAAATCATCATCATCGGCGGCGTCGCCGGCGGAATGAGCGCGGCCACCCGCGCCCGCCGCCTCAATGAAACCGCTCACATCACCGTCCTCGAAAAAGGCGGCTACATCTCCTTCGCCAATTGCGGCCTGCCCTACTACCTGAGCGGGAAGATCCAGACCGAGAACAAACTTCTGGTCACCACGCCCGACAAAGTGCGCGAGCGCTTCGCGATCGATGTGCGCATCCGCCATGAAGTTCTCCGCATCGATCGCCGCGCCAAGGCGGTCGAGGTGCGCGATCTCGATACCGGGCAGACGATGCTCCTCCCCTACGACAAACTCATTCTCGCCACCGGCGCAACGCCCATTCTCCCCGCCGTCGATCATCTCCATGCGGCCAATGTCTTCCTCCTCCGCTCGATGGAAGATACCCAGGTCGTGCATCGCTTTCTGAAAGATCGCGCCCCCCAATCCGTCGCCATCATCGGCGGCGGCTTCATCGGCCTGGAAGTCGCCGAGGCGATGCGCCAGCGCGGCCTGGAGGTGTCCCTGATCGAGAAGTCTCCGCACGCCCTTCCGCCGCTGGATGATGAAATGGCCCGCCCGCTTGAAGCCGAGCTGCGAAAGAATGGCGTCAACCTGATCACCGGAGTCGGCCTGAAGAATCTCCGCGCCGCCGGCGAATTGGTCGACGAGATCGAGCTTGAAGATGGCCGAATACTTCCGGCCGGGATGGTGCTTCTGTCGATCGGCGTCCGCCCGAATGTCGCCCTCGCCTCGGCCGCCGGCCTGACGCTCGGTGCCAGCGGCGCGATCGCCGTCGATGATTTCCAGCGCACCAGCGATCCCGATGTTTACGCAGTCGGCGATGCCAGCGAAGCGCTGCATGGTGTCACCGGCCTGCCCATGCGCATGCCCCTGGCCGGCCCGGCCAATCGCCAGGGCCGCCTCGCCGGCGAGCATGCCGCCACAGGCGCTGCGCCCCCGCGCGGGAAAGTCATGGGCACCGCCATCGTGCAGGTCTTCGGCCTCACCATCGCCATTACCGGCCTGGGGGAATTGGCCGCGAAAAAGGCCGGCTTCGATGCCGATTCGGCCTTCGTTCATCCCAACGATCACGCTGGCTATTATCCCGGCGCGAGCCCCATGACCATTAAACTGATTTACGACCGCCCCACCGGCCGGGTGCTCGGCGCGCAGATCGCCGGCGGCGCGGGCGTCGATAAGCGCGCCGATGTGATCGCCACGCTCCTGCATTTCAAGGGAACCGTCGATGACCTGGCCACGCTCGATCTCGCCTACGCGCCGCAGTTCGCCTCCGCCAAGGACCCGGTCCATATGGCCGCGATGGTCGCGCAGAATCAAAGGCGCGCGGTGATGCCCGCGATCCCCGCGGCGGAAATCGATGGCCGAGCTTTGATCGATGTCCGCACACCCGCCGAATACGCGGCCGGCGCGCTGGCGGGGGCGATCAACATCCCGCTCGATGATCTTCGCGCCCGCGCCGGTGAACTCGATCGCGCCAAGCCCACCGCCGTCTACTGCCAGGCCGGCCTGCGCGGCTACATCGCCCAGCGCATCCTCGCCGGCCGGGGATTCGCGGATGTGGTGAATGTCAAAGGCGGGTATTTGCTCGCGCGGGGCTAAATTCGAAAGCGTGCGCGATTAAGCGCGAAGGGCAGTCGATGCCATCGGGGACGGCGATGGGGTCGCTGTCGCTCCCGGCGACATGTCCCGGCTTGTCGTTTGGGTCGGCGTCGACGAGGCGGGCGAGGCACGGTGCCGGAATGATAGGCGGCGCGGGGTGGCGGGGGCATGGGATCAATTGTCACCTGCTCTATGGTTTGTGAGTTTGAATCGTTCGTCGCCCACTGCTCCGGACTGAAGTTTAGTTGTATGATCGTTGCAGCGCAGCTATTCAGGACAAACAAGGAGCAAATGTGGGACGCCGCAGCCGGCAATCAATGATCGAAGACATCTTTGACACGCTGAAGGTCACACCGATCTGGGTCGGACCGATCCTCGCTGTCGTTGTTTTCCTGATCTTCCGTTTCATCCCACCACTGTTTTTCCCGGGCAGTCAGGCGGGCTTGGATACCAACGTGATCTTGCGACCGCTGTTCGCGTCGCTCGCGTGGGCTTTAGGCGGCGTAGTGCTGCTGGCCTGGGGATTCGCCGAAATATGGAAGCTCCTGAACGGCCGACTGCTGGATGGCCAAACTGGCATCGCCAGCATCAAGAACATGTCCTGGCAGGAATTTGAGCGACTTGTTTGCGAAGCGTATCGGCGCAAAGGCTATACGGCGGAACTCGTCGGTAACTCTTCCGGCGACGGTGGAGTGGACATCCAGCTTTATGGCCGCGAACAGAAAGTGCTGGTGCAATGTAAGCAGTGGAAGGCTTTCAAAGTGGGCGTAAAACCCATACGTGAGTTGCTGGGCGTCGTCGTGAGTGATCGGGCAGACAGGGGAATCGTCGTGACCTCGGGTCGCTTCACGATTGAAGCCAAAGCCTTCGCGCGGCGAAACCCGCAGATTGAACTTGTGGATGGACCAGAATTGGCCGAGCTCATTCGCGGCGTACAGTCGCGACCTTCGGCCGCGCCGCCGCAGATGCCGACGCCATCCGCGCCCACGCACACACCAGCATGCCCTCATTGCGGAAGCGGCATGGTGCTTCGGACGGCGCGGAAGGGACAGAATACCGGCTCACAATTCTGGGGCTGCCCGAAATACCCGGCATGCAGGGGTACCAGACCCGTTTGAACACTGACGAGTATTGGCACCCCCGCTCCTCACCGGTTTTGGAACGAGATCGCTTTGTCGAAATCGCCCGCCTCATCAACGCGAAAGGGTCGGGAGCCGGGGATCGACTTTCCCGCGCATCGGCGTTTCTGGTGGCCGGCTCCCGACCCTGGACGATTTTGACCTCGCCTCACTTCACGAGTTCACCATTCACATCGCCACGGTCACGCACTTCACCTCCGTATAATTCCGCAGCGCGTACTCGCCCAGTTCCCGGCCGATGCCGCTCATCTTGAATCCGCCGAAGGGGGCGGCGGCGTCGAACACATCGTAGCAGTTGACCCAGACGGTGCCGGCCTTGAGTTCGGCGGCCAGGCGGTGGGCCTTGGAGATATCGCGGGTCCACACCGCCGCGGCCAGGCCGTACATGCTGCGGTTGCCGCGCTCGATCACTTCATCGAGGTCCTTGAAGGGGATGATGCTCATGACCGGGCCGAAGATTTCCTCCATGGCGATTTTCATGTCATCGCTCACGTTGGCGAAAACCGTCGGCTCGATGAAGTAACCCTGCTCGCCGACGCGGCCGCCGCCGGCCAGCATTTTCGCGCCCTGCTCGCGGCCGGCCTGGATGTAGGACATGACCTTGTCGAACTGCTCCTGGCTGACCTGGGGACCTTGCGTGGTCTTGGGGTCGAAGGGATCGCCGACCTTGGTTTTGCGGACGCGCTTGAGCATCTTGTCCACGACTTCATCGTGGATTTTCTGCTCGACGAAGAGCCGGCTGCCGGCGCAGCAACACTGGCCCTGGTTGAAGAAGAGGGCGGCGTGCGAGCCATCGACGGCTTTGTCGATGTCGCTGTCGGCGAAGATGATGTTGGGGGATTTGCCGCCGAGTTCCAGGGTGACGCGCTTGAGGTTGGTGCGCGCGGCGGCACCCATGATGAGCTTGCCGACTTCGGTGGAGCCGGTGAAGGCGACTTTGTCGACGTCGAAATGCTCGGCGATGGCCGCCCCGGCCGTCTCGCCGAAGCCGGGGACGATGTTCAAGACGCCTTCAGGCAGGCCGGCTTCCAGGGCCAGCTCGCCGACGCGCAGGGCGCTCAGGGGGGTCTGCTCGGCCGGCTTGAGGACGACCGTGCATCCGGTTGCCAGGGCCGGCCCGAGTTTCCAGGACTGCATGAGGAGGGGGAAATTCCAGGGAATGATTTGGCCGACCACGCCGACGGGCTCATGGCGCGTGTAGCACATGAACGGGCCGTTGATGGGGATGGTCTTGCCTTCAATTTTGTCGGCCCAGCCGGCGTAGTAGCGGTAGCAGTCAATCACCAGGGGGAGATCGGCGGCCATGGAATCGGCCAGGGGTTTGCCGTTGTCGAGCGACTCGAGCTTGGCGAGTTCTTCTTTGTTCTGCTCGATCAGGTCGGCCAGCTTGTACATGATCCGCCCGCGCTGGCGGGCATCCATCTTGCGCCACGGGCCTTTGTCGAACGCCCGCCGCGCGGCTTTGACGGCCTTGTCCACATCGGCCTTCTCCCCCTCGGCCACATGGGCGATCGCTTTGCCGGTGGAAGGATTGATCGTTTCGAAAGTCCGCCCGCTGACCGAATCCACCCACTTGCCATCGATGAGCAGTTTGGTCTGACGAATCTGCACGGGAAGCCCGGCCGCGACCGCCGCCGCGCCGCCTGCAGGGCCCGCGCTCGTGCCTGCGGCGGATTTATTCGCCTGGGTGTTGGGCGACGTTCGATCATCCATGCCCCGATGGCGAATCTCCCGGATCACACCGCCCGACTTGGGCTGCTCGCTCGACTTGGTCGCGCCGTTTCCCTTTTTATGAGTGGTGGCCATGGGATACCTCGCAGGTAAAGTGTGCGCTGAAATAAAGACGTGACCCCACAACGCTCCGCTGCGTTGCGGGCTAGATCATCCTATACATGGCCGATGCGTTTCGACACGAAAAAATAGGTCGGATTTGGCAGTTAATGGTAGGGTAGACATTCTTGTCTGCCCCGACATTGGTGGGGTAGACATTCGTGTCTGCCCTGAACAACTTTCCGAACACAGGATACTTCCAAACCACAGTCACTTTCCAAACACCAGCGAATCCCCCATGAAATTCCCAGCCATCCTTCTACTGACCCTCCTCCCCACGCCCGCCCTCGCCGATCCCCCCATCACCCGCATCTGGCTCACCCACGCCTCCCATTTCGGCGATGTCACCGTCAACTGGGAAACCGACGCCCCATCAGACTCATCCGTTGAATTCGGCCAATCCAAGGAGCTCGGCGCTCGCGTGGAAGACCCCGCCAAGGTCACCCTCCACCATGTCGAGATCCCCGCCGATACCGCCAAACCCAGTTGGTTCTACCGCGTCCGCTCGGGAACTCAGGCTTCGGAGGTGCGCCGCGTCAAAGGTTACGCCGATGAAGTCGCCCGCATCGCCATTGTCGCCGACACCGGCTACATGAAGCGCGACTGGGGGGATGTGGTGCTCAAGGACGATCCGCATCTGCTGTTGTCGGCCGGGGATAATGTCGGCGACCTGCATTCATCGGGCGAGGAGAAATCCGGGCGGGCAACCGCGGCGTTCTCGAAATTGATCGACCGATTCCCCAATCTCTACGCCACCACGCCTTTTCTGCCGGCGCTGGGGAACCACGATCGGGAAATTCACGCGCGGGGAGACAAGCCCCCGGCCGAGGCGGTTTACGATGTCGATGCGATGGCATTTCGGTCCTTTTTCCCGCTGCCCAAGCCTGAGTGGACGTGGCATTTCGATCTGCCGGTTTTCGGGGCGCGGTTCATCGCGCTGGATATGAGCCATCTTTCGGATCAGGGGACGACCTGGCAAACGTGTCACTCGCCTAAGGCGGAGGGCGAGCAGTTCAAGTGGTATCAGGAATTGATGAAACAGTCCGATCAGCCGTATGTGTTCACGATTTTCAATGAGAAGAGCTCGACGGTGCGCGGGTTGGAGAAGGGTCAGTGGAATCAGCTCATTTCAAAAGGATCGGCCGCAATTACCGGGTTTGGGTACTTCGCCGAGCGGGCGGAGGTGGAGGGTTTTCCGTGGTACAACACTTCGGTGAGCGGGACGGGGGCGAAATATGCCGATCCGAAGTCGGCGCTTTTCAAGAGCGATGATAATTACATTCTGATCACGCTTTCGCGGAATAAGGAGGCGCTGGTGGAGATGAAAAATCTGGATGGGCAGGTGATCGATTCGAGGAGCTTCAAGGCGCGGAAGAAATGATTTTCGTAGCATGGGCATCCTGCCCATGTTGGATGGCTTGGTATCAAAAATGCAATCCATTCACACGGGCAGGATGCCCGTGCCACGGGAGTGCTGTCATTCAGATCACAATTGTTTGCCTCGCACACTCTCGTTCAGCTACCTTTCCCGCCATGACCCACCTCGCCCGCCTCGCCGCCACCCTTCCCTTGCTGCTGATCGCGCTGGCCTGCAATCACACCGCGCCGCCGGCCGGGCCGATGGCGTCCAAATCGGGGGCGGTGGATTACACGCCCCGGGCGGCCTCGGGAATACTCGGGCATATCGAGCGGCTCGATCCGGCGATCGATGCACTGATCCCCAAAGACGCGGAGGTTGAGATTCTCTGCAAGGGCATGCAATGGGCGGAAGGGCCGGTCTTTATTCGCGGGCAGGCGCTGGGGAGCACCGGGCTGCTGTTTTCCGATGTTCCGCAGAACACGGTGTATCGCCTCGATCCGGAAAGCCGCGCGGTGAGCGTGTTTCTGCGGCCGAGCGGGTACAGCGTCGGCGAGCCGCGCGGGGGGGAGACGGGCTCGAATGGGCTGACGCTCGATGGGCAAGGCCGGCTCACGCTCTGCCAGCATGGGGACCGGCGCATCGCGCGGCTGAACCCGGACAACCGATCGTTTACCAGCCTGATCGATCGGCAAGAAGGCAAGCGCTTCAATTCCCCCAACGATCTCTGCTTCGACAAGGCCGGCAATCTCTTCTTCACGGATCCGCCTTACGGATTGGAGAAGAACATGGAGGACCCGAAGAAGGAACTGGCGTATCAGGGCGTGTATCGCCTCACCAAAGAGGGCCAGCTTACGCTCCTGACCAAAGAGCTGACGCGCCCCAATGGCATCGCGCTCTCGCCGGATGAGAAGATTCTCTACGTCGCGGTTTCCGATTCGGCCAAGCCTTTTCTCTGGGCGTTCGATCTGGCGGCCGATGGGACGATTTCCAATGGCCGGGTCTTCTTCGATATGACGAAATTCGCGGCCGACAAGGACAACAAGGGCCTGCCGGATGGGATGAAAATCGACCGGAATGGCAACGTTTTCTGCACCGGCCCGGGAGGCTTGTTCATCATCTCGCCGGCCGGCAAGCATCTGGGTACGCTCCGCACGGGCGAGAAGACGGCGAATTGCGCCTGGGGGGATGATGGCTCGACATTATATATCACCGCCGACACGTACATCGCGCGGCTGCGGACCAGCACGAAAGGGGCGGGATGGTGAGGGCAGAAGTTAGAAGATAGAAGTTAGAAGCGAGAAGAAAACGGCCGTTTCGCCGCCCAGAACCCACACGGAGCTATCCTTTTCCCCTTCTCGCTTCTAACTTCTAACTTCCGACTTCTGACGCTATTTCCTTTGACCCCCGCCCCTCATATGCATTAGACTTCCCGCTCTGGAGCATTTCATGTCAGCCCCACGGGGCCGGGGGCGCATCGGACGTCCTGCCGCGAAATATCTTTGAGGTATCGCTATGAACCGATTTTGCCGTCAATCGATCGGGTGGAGCCTTCTCCTGGGCCTTCTCGCATTCGTCACCGCCAGCGCCCGCGCGGAGGACAAAAAGCCCGATGACATCCTCAAGGACAAGGGCCTGGCCAAGTCCGGCGTCTTCTATCTCCTCAAGGACGATGCCTCCATCGGCGAGGACCTGCGCAAGTTCCGTCTGGCTAAGAACACCAACGATGCGGATACCAAGAAGCGCCTCGAGTGCGAAGGCAAGATCAAAAACGCCAAATCCATGATGGCCCAGATGGATTACGAAGCACGCGGCCTCAACGACAAGCTCAGCCGCGGCATTCCCGATGTCGAGCAGCACAACAAGGCGGTCGGCCGGATCAACGTGCTGATGTCGCAGATGAAGGAGGGCGACACCTTCGTCCACGAGCGCGAGGTGGAGATGTCCACCTACAACGCCTCGCGCGAGGCGTACATCAACGCCGCCATGGAACTGACCGAGAAGATGGAGAAGATCCTCAAGGACTACGAAGCCCTCGCCAAGGACACCGAAGTGCAGGGGGCGCTGACCATCCTCGGCGACAAGGTCAAACCCAAGCCCAAGCTCGGTCCGTCGGCCGAGTTCACGTCGAATCTGGTCTTCGTTAAGAAGCAGCGCGGCGACATCAACTCGGCTATTGTGAAGATCAAGGTCGAGGATCACATCCCGACCGTCGAAGTCACGCTCAACGGCAAGATGACCCGCACGATGATTCTCGATTCGGGCGCCAGCGTGGTGGCGGTGACTTCCAATCTCGCCAAGGAACTGGGCCTGATCCCCGGCCCGCAGGACCCGGTCATCCACATGCGCCTGGCCGATGGCAAGGTGGTGGATGCACGGCAGATGTACCTCAAGAGCGTGCGGGTGGGGCAGTTCACGATCGAGAATGTCGAGTGCGCGGTGCTGCCGGCTTCGCTGATCGCGGCCGAGGATCTGCTGGGCGGGTCGTTCCTGCGGAACTTCGTCTACAAGCTCGACCCCGAAGCCGGCGAGCTCCACCTGGCGCAGATCGGCGGCAAGAAAGACACATCGACGCCGCCCCCGGTCGGCGGAGCGAAGAAGGAAATGCCCGCGAAGGATGGGGCGAAGTAGGGGTCGGGGATTTGAGATTTGGGATTTCAAAGATTTCAACCAACAAAAGTGCCGCGATAGTGGATCACCATCGCGGCACTTTGCTTTCTACAAATTTAGACGCGGCTACTTCTTCTTATCCCATCACTTCTTCTTATCCCACCCCTTCTCCTTGATCAGGTTCGCCAGTTCGGTCCTGGGCGCGCTCGTCGCCGCCACGTCGTTGGCTTTCACCAGATAGTTGTAGGCCGAATTCAACCGATTGGCGGCATCTTTCTTCGATTCGACCTTGTCGGCCGGCAGCGCCTTGATCGACGCAACATACGCGTCCGCCATCTGCTCCACCTTCTGGGAGGTGGCATCGTCCTTCTCGTACACCAGCGATTCCATCAAGCGCAGCAGCTCCGGCAGCGGGTTGGCGGGGTCCTTGAGCTTCTCGGAATCCGCGCGAACGGTGGCGGCGATTTCCTTGCGCAGCCTGGG
>JBBRTW010000028.1:0-28060 GCA_038244055.1 Tepidisphaerales bacterium
CGCCGTTGAAATCCCCGGCCGCGATCGCATCGGGCGTGGTGCCGCCGCCATACGACACCGGCGAGCCCAGGCTGTTGGCCACCGAAGCGGTCAGCAGCGTGCGGTCTTCGAGCTTCTCGAATCGTCCCGCCGGCATCCGCCGAGCGAGCTGGCCCACGTCCTTGAACGGCAGCGGGCGTCCCTTTTTGGAATTCTGACGATTGATGAGAGCGACGATCCAGTTCGGAAGCATTGACGCCACGATGTCCACCTGCCCGTCTTGAGGGCTGCAAGGAACGAGGCCTTCGTGAACCGGCGGTGTCAGGAACGGATCATCCCGCTCCAATCGGCCCGGTTTTCAACGGCCGGCCAACGACGGCCCGCCGACGGTTCACCCGGCGCATCGTGTTTCGTCATGGCAAGGAACCGGCTAGACGAATATGACAGCAATTTTCTTGCGCCCATAAAAGCAGGCGCGTTAATGCTCCCCGCAACGTCCCTTTAGCCCCATTACATTAAAATCTGCGACAAATACCACACAAGCAGTCCATCTGGACCGTCTGCGCGGCGCATTCACTTATATCCCACTTGGATCTGTACCACATTATTCGGCGAATCGACCCCCTCAAAATACAAATACATCTCGCGCGTTTCAGTTCCCGGAGTGAGATTCGCCGTCGCCATCTGCCCGATCAGTTTTCCGTAGGCATTGCCGAGATGGTTGACCGGCCCCGTAAATAAAACCGTCGCGCACTTGAACGCTTCCAGCTTCCGCACCTTGAGCTCCCCGACGTCCTTCGAATCCGCCGCTACCACCCACCCGATGTCCAGGGTAAACGGCTGGGTCATGTCCTTCATATCCCGATAAACAAACATGCCCGGCCCGGCCGGATGAATCTTCCCCTCCGCATCCGCCGCCTTGATCATCGGCATGTACTTGTTGATAACCTCCATCATCTTCTCGAAGGTCGTCTGCGCCGATCCAGAGATGCAAGTCATCGCCGGCGTGGTCTGCAAATGCATTTCGCCAATCGTGAACTCCGCCGCCTTCGCCGGCGCTTTCGCCGCCGGCGCTGCCGGAGCCGGATCGGCCGCCCCCGCGAATTGAGCCATCATTCCCAGAGAAAACCCGATCGCCAGCAAACCGCGCAGTACCGACATGGAACCTCCCAGGAGTATGAGATGAACGCGGATTGTGACATCCGACCCCAACCCTGGCAAGCCAATTCCATGCGAGTCGCCCTCTATACCAGGCGTCATGTTGAGTCGCCCCCTGCCGGGTGCCATGTCCCGACGAGCCGCCGACAATTTTCATCCGCAGCGCCGCCCCATCGGCTCGTCTGGACATGCCCCAGCCGCTCGGGCCTGTAAACCTATTCCAACGAGAGTCCTCAATTGATCGAATTCCCTTCGTGCCCTTCGCGCCTTTCGTGGTTCCAACTCCGCGCAAGAAAAAACGCGAAAGGTATCCATACCTCTCGCGTTGCCCTCGTTCATTCGAATTTATTAACCGCCTGAATTCACGCCGCCTGTTCCGTCGGGCCGTTCAATCTCGGCTCCGGAACATTCTCCAGCTTGATCTCGCGCGGCATGATCTTTCGATATCCGAGCTGGCGGACCACTTCGAGGATTTCCGTCCAGGTCGGGTAGAGCTTCTTGTTGACCTTCTTGTACGTCTGGATCGCCATGACGAACTCGAACTGCTCGGCCGTCATCTCCCCTTCCTCGGCCGACTTGCGATCGTCCGACCGCCGCCGCCCCGGCCCGCGTCGCCGCTCCAGACCCGTGACCACGCGCCGCTCTTCCCCCGAGCGCCGTTCCGCGCCCTCATATCCGGAATCCTCGGCCGACACCTGCCGCCGCTCCATCCCCACGCGCCGGTCCACCGAACTCTTGCGGCGATCCGGCCCGCGCCCCGGAATGGGTGCTGCATCGGTCGTATCGGCGGGGGCTTCAGGTTTCTGCGCAGGCTGAACGGGGGTCACATCAGGCATGGTGCATATCCTCCCCTACTCGATCGGATATTTAACCCCCCTCCTGAACCCGCAAAACCCGCGCAATTGGAATTCCGCGACCGCCGCACTTCCGATAACACCCAATCACCACTACGCCCCCCACCCTTCTACTAACTACTAACTACTATCTACTTCCCCACTATCGCCTCCCCCATTTATTGGTCGTGCAGCCAGATAACCGTATCCGCTTTCTGGACGCTCATCGCCGCCGCGTTTCGCCCCGCCCGGCTGAACGGCTCGGTCGAGAGCAGCACCACGTGCCCATCGAAAAACGCACAGTTGAAACTTCCATCGCGTCCGCCATTGGTGGCGATGCCGTGACGTCCGGAAATGCGCGCCGACAACCCTGTGGATAAATCCGGGGTGCCCGGCATCGAGCCAATGTCATTCCAGTTGTAGGCATTGCCGTCGAATGCCATCACCACCCGGGACGAACTCTTGATCAGCGACAATCGCCGTCCGAGCGTGGAATCGCGCAGATATGTATCGCTGTCGCCCGCGCTCTTGGCGTTGTACCAGAGAAACGGCGTGTCATTGCTGGTGCCCGCCTTGATGCCCGCGAACGTGCCCGGCTCGCAGGTCACCGAATTCAATTTGTACCAGGTCGCCACCGCATCTTCCGGCAGCGGCCAGGGCTGAAAGACAAACTGCCGGTTCTGCCCATCGCGCGGATAATACGCGCTGAATCCGCTCATGGTAATGGGCTCGTCAAGACCAGCGGGGCAGCGAAACACATTGTTCCCGTCAAGTCGCGCCACGCTCCCCACCATGCCCCGAGGCGCCGGCAGCAGCGACCGCGCTAGCTCATTCGACCAGAACCAACCCTGCGGGTAAATGGTATCCCCCGGATTGATCACCGCCGGCGGCAGCTTTCCCTTGTTCTCGTTGGCGTATTGGATGATCCCCATGGCGATCTGCCGAAGATTGCTCGCGCAAGCAGCCACCTGTGCCGCATCCCGCGCCTTGCGCAGCGAAGGAAGCAAGATCCCGATCAGCACCGCGATGATGCCGATTACCACCAGCAACTCAACCAGTGTGAAAGCGCGACGGACAATCCGGGCAGCGGTCATACTCATCTCCATGCAATCCACGCCAGACGAAATCTCAGACATGCGGGCTCGGCTTCGCCGATAGGCGTCCTCGTGATGTGAAACCACGATTCTACTCTCATTCTATCGTCCCAACAAACACCTTTCCTCCGTATAAGGGAAACTACTACACTCTGCACACCCCTGTTGTTCGGAAACATATACCGGACCGCTCCCCCCGGCGACCCAAACCCGAACTTCGCCTATCATGCACCCATGGCCTCCTTTTTCCGATCCAGCCGCCGACGCTACCTCGACTACCGCAAAAAGCTCAAAGAGCGCATCAAACGCGGCGAAACCGCCACCGGCGGCTTCCACTCCGGCGATTCCCCCCATTCCGGCGGCGGGCACGGCCACGGCGATAAGAAGCACAAGCCCCGCTCCCGATCCTTCCTCAAACTCCTCTCCGAGTTCTGGCGGCTCATCAAAGGCCATCGCGGCCGACTCATCTGGGTTTTCGCCGCCATCACCCTCTCAACCATGCTGGGTCTGATTCCCCTCTACGGCACCAAGGTCGTCTTCGACGGCGTCCTCCGCGACCAGCCCCTCACCACCGGCCTGCCCGCCTGGGTCCACCTCCCGCTCGATCGCCGCCAGCTCCTCACTGTCGTCGTCATTGCCATGGTCGTCCTGGCCGCCTTCTCCGAAGTCGTCGGCCTCTGGTCCCGCTGGCAATCCACGCGAATGACCAAGCGCGTGCAGGTTTCGGTCCGCAAAATGGTCTTCGATCACGCCGTCCGCCTGCCCCTCCATCGCGTCTACGACCTCAAATCCGGCGGCGTCGCCTCCATCCTCCGCGAAGATGCCGGCGGAATCGCCGATCTCATCTTCTCCATGATGTACAACCCCTGGCGGGCCATCATCCAACTCGCCGGCTCGCTCATCATCCTCGCCTTCGTCGACTGGAAACTCCTCCTCGGCTCGATCGCCCTGCTCCCCACCGTCTGGCTCACCCACCGCACCTGGATCGGCCGAATCCGCCCCCTCTTCCGCGACATCCGCAACACCCGCCAGCAGATCGACTCCCACGCCACCGAAGCCTTCGGCGGAATGCGGGTCGTGCGCAGCTTTTCCCGCCAGCAGACCGAGGCCGCCACCTTCACCCGCAGCGGCCACATGATGGCCCGCCAGGAAATCTTCGCCTGGTGGTGGATGCGCGGCATCGATGTCGCCTGGTCCATCCTCATCCCCTTCGCCTCGGCCCTGCTCCTCTATTACGGCGGCAACCGCGTCCTCTCCGATATGGACAAGCTCAAGGCCGGCCTGATCACCCCCGCCCAGGCCCTTACCGTCGGCGATCTGGTCATGTTCCTCACCTACCTCGCCGCGCTCCTCGGCCCCATCGCCGCCCTCGCCGGCAGCGCCACCGCGCTCCAGAACTCTCTCTCCGGCCTGGACCGCGTCCTCGACCTCCTCGCCGAACCCCTGGAAATGCCCTCCAAACCCGGCGCGATCACCGTCAACCGCCAAACCTCCCCCGGCCAAATCACGCTCAAAAACGTCTCCTTCGCCTACAACGCCGGGACAGAGAAGTCAGAAGCGAGAAGCCAGAAGCGAGAAGAGGGTTCAGGGTTCAGGGCTCAGGGTTCAGAAAAGGCATCAGACAAGGGACCACGGACAACCGACAACGGACCACTGACCACTGACAATCCCCAATTGACCATGGACAATGGACAATTGACTAATTCCCTGAACCCTGAACCCCGAACCCTGAACCCTCAACTTGTCCTCCACGACATCTCCCTAACCGTCCGCCCCGGCGAAATGATCGCCCTCGTCGGCCCCAGCGGCGCGGGCAAGACCACGCTCTGCAATCTCGTCGCCCGTTTCTACGATCCCACCGCCGGATCGGTCTGTCTCGATGGCGTCGATCTGCGCGATATCACCGCCGACTCCTACCGCCGACTCCTCGGCATCGTCGAGCAGGACACCTTCCTCTTCGACGGCACCATCGGCCAGAACATCGCCTACGGCCGCCGCGGCGCGACCCAGGCCGAGATCATCCACGCCGCCGAGCAGGCCAACGCCCACGAGTTCATCGCCAAACTGAAAGAAGGCTACGACACGCTCATCGGCGAGCGCGGCGTCAAGCTCTCCGGCGGCCAGCGGCAGCGCCTCACCATCGCCCGCGCCATCCTCGCCGACCCCAAAATCCTCATCCTCGATGAAGCCACCAGCAACCTCGACACCGAATCCGAACGCCTCATCCAGTCCAGCCTCCGCGCCCTCATGGCCGGCCGAACCAGCTTCGTCATCGCCCACCGCCTCAGCACCATCGCCCACGCCGACCGCATCGTCGTTCTCGAAAACGGCCGAATCATCGAACAAGGCCGCCACGAAGAACTCATGCAGGCGAGTGGCCGCTACCGCCAGATGGTCGACCTCCAGACCAGCCCCCCACCCCCGCCCAAACACGGCCGCCCCGCCACCGGCAGCGAAATCCCCCCAGCGCCTTCCGCGGGCGCGGAAGAAGCCGCCTGATCCCGCCCGCGAAATGGATGCGACACTTTCAAACGTCGTGAGTATGATAAATATCATGCGGGTTCAACCACAGCGCGGAAGGTTCATCGTAAGATTCAGGGGATTGGGCAGCGCGGCCGTATTAACGGCGCTATCGGCGCTGTTGGTGAGCCTGTTCGCGCAGGCGGCCCTGGCGCAGGAGGCCAAACGGGCGACCGTGTCGGCGGCACTGAATGTCTCCGCGCTTCGGCCGGGGGGCGAAGCGGTGGTGGCAGTGGTCGTGGATGTGGCCAAGGGTTTCCATGCCCAGTCGCATAAACCTAAGGACGATCTGGCGATTCCGCTGACTATCAAGCTCGATAAATCGGATGATGTGCCGGCGGGCGAGCCGATTTTTCCGCCGGGGATCGATGAAGACTACCCGGGCGTGGGAACGCTGAGCGTTTATTCGGGGCGGACGATTGTGTTCGTGCCCTATACAGTCAAGGCGGATGCGAAGGCGGGAGATGCGACACTCTCGGGTGTAGTCACGCTGCAGATTTGCAACGACAAGGGCGAATGCTTCGCGCCGGAAAAGCTCACCTGGTCCGCCAGCGCCAAGATCGTCGCGAAGGATGATGCGGTCTCGCCGGCCAATGCGGAATTGTTCAAGGGCTACCAGAAGTCGGCCACCGCGCCTGTAACCAAGCCCACGACCGCGCCCGCCAAGGGGTCCGCCAAAAACAGCGGCGCGCCCCCGGTCACCGGCGTGGAGAGCGATGCCCCGACCTACTCCGTCTTGACCGCCTTTGGCATCGCGTTCGTCGCGGGGATTTTCTTCAATATCGTTCCCTGCGTTTTGCCGGTGCTGCCCATCAAGGTGCTGGGTTTCGCGCAGGTGGCCCAGAACAATCGCGGCAAGACCGTGCTGCTGGCGACGGTTTTCGGGCTGGGCGTCGTCAGTGTCTTCACAGTGCTGGCGGTCTTCATCCTGGTTCTGCATCAGATCAAATGGGGCGAACAGTTTTCCAATCCGTTTTTTCTCTGGGGCGTGGTGATCGTCCTGCTTCTGCTTTCGTTCTGGATGTTCGGCATCCTCAACATCAACCTTCCCATGGGCGCGTACGCCTTTACGCCCAATCACGAAACTTTTTTCGGAAATTATCTCTGGGGGATTTTGACGGCCATCCTCTCGACCCCCTGCACCGGCCCGCTCTTCCCGCCGCTGATGGGCTGGGCGGCCGCGCAGCCGCAGGCGATTGGCGTCGCGGCCATGATGATGGTCGGCGTGGGCATGGCGTTTCCCTACGTCTTCCTCTCCTTCTTCCCCGAGCTGGCGCGGAAGTTCCCACGGGTTGGACCGTGGGCGGAGCTCTTCAAGCAGATGATGGGGTTCTTCCTGCTCGGCTTCACGGTCTATTTCGCGGCCGGGCGATTCGTGACGGGGGCAGGGCAGTGGTGGGCGGCCGTTCCAGTAGCAGCGATGGCCTCGTTCTACCTGCTGGCGCGGACGGTTCAGTTGTCCAAGGAAGCCCGCGCGGTCGCGGTTTCGGGCGTGTTGGCGGTGCTCATTCTCACCACATCGGTATTGGTCGCATGCAAGTTCTCGGGCGTGTTTGATGATCACAGCGCATCGGCCGGTGGATCGGGCGCGGTGGGTGCGAATTGGATCCCGTACTCCGACAGCGAATTCGACGCCGCCCGCAAAGCGAACAAGATCGTCCTCGTTAAATTCACCGCCAGTTGGTGCCTCACCTGCCAGTACATCGAGGCGACGGTTTTTCACGACAACGCAGCCCTGGCGGCACTGCGGAAATATGATGTGGTGACCTTCAAGGCGGATTTGACCAAGGACGATGCGCCAGGCAACGCCCGGCTGCATGAACTCAGCGCCACCGGCGGAATCCCCCTGACGGCGATCTATGCCCCGGGATACGACCAGCCCGTGAAACTGTCGGCCGTCTACACGACCCCGACCCTGGTCAGCGCCCTCGATCAGTTGGGGCGCGCCAAGACCGCGGCGGCCCAGTAATCCCCACGTCAGGGTCAGGAGCCGCCCACTAGAAATGCCCCATACGCTGACAATCGTCCCCGGCTCCTGACCCTTTCGGCTCATCAGCGGATGATTGCAGCAGAGCAGGGTAAGACCTGAGAGTCTTTCCAATGCCCACCCAGCGCCCCCGATTTGCAGTGCCATTTTTCACCTCCGCACGGCTACAATTACAGGACGCGCCCGGGCGCGTCTTATGTCATCGCCTTCACAGTCCGATGCAAACAGAGCAGTTGCGGATGAGCGCGCTGGCGATGCGATCGTCAGGGCGGTTGTCGGAGAGGCGCGATCCGTACTGCGCGCCAAGTCGCCCAAGTCCCTGATGAATACCTTCGTCGAAAGTTGCCTGACGACCGTGGCCGATTCGGCCGTCGCCGCCCAGCGGCGCACGCGGCATCGCCTGCACGCGCCGAAACTCCTGCGGGCGCTGGCGGGGAAAAAAAATATTCTCGTGACCTCGCACACCCATCCCGATCCCGATGCCCTGGCCTCGGCGCATGCACTGGCCTTCCTGCTGGCCGGCCGGCTGAAAGATGCGGAAGTGTCGATGTCGATCAAAGGGCAGATCGGCGGCGGGCTCAACGACGCGTTTACCAAGCACCTGGGGCTGAAGCTGACGCCATGGTATGAAGACGCTGTGGCCACCGGAAAATACGATGCGATCGTGCTGCTCGATGTGCAGCCGCTCTTCGCCTACAGCCCCCTGCCGGCCGGCGTGCAGCCGACCGCGGTGATCGACCACCATCGCGGCCGCGGTCGAAACCCCAAGTGCGCCTTCTGCGATATCCGCACCGATGTGGGCGCGACTTCATCGATCGTCTTCTCCTATTTTTTGGAACTCAAGCAGGCGATTCCGCCCGATCTGGCGGCCGCGCTGCTCTATGCGATCGAGACGGACCTCGCCGGCGCGGCCGGTCAACCGGGGGAACTCGATAACATCGCCCTGTCGAACCTGACCCTCGTGGCCGATACGCGCAAGCATTACCAGATGCGCTACGTCGATCTGCCCCAATCCTATTACGTCGCGATCTCCAACGGCCTGCTCAATGCGATGGTTTACGATACGGCGATCGCCTCGTACCTGGAGGAGATCGATTCGCTGGAAAAACCGGCCGTCATCGCGGATTTCCTCCTGCGCTATCAGCCGGTGAACTGGGCCCTGGTAACGGGATTGCACGGGGACCGGCTGCTGCTTTCGCTGCGAACCAGCGATCCCAAGGCATCGGCCGCCGAGTTGATGCGGCGTCTGGTTCGAAAAATCGGCGAAGGCGGCGGCCATCGCACCAAGGCGGGCGGTGTGATCATGCTGAACAACTCATCCCCGGCCGAAGTCGAACGCGTACGGGCCGTGCTGCGGCGGCGGTATCTGCGGGCATTGAAGATCAAAGTGGCGCGGGGGCAGAGACTGGTGCCGGCGCGGTAGCGCGGAAGACAATGGGACAATGGGATGGTGGGACGAGGGGATATTGAGACGATCAGACAATGAGACAATGAGACAATGAGACAATGGGACATTGCGAAGATGTGGTAGTCGTGGGCGGTTCGCCGCTCCCGATTCGCTTTCGCCGAAATCAACTCTCCCAGCCCGCATTTCTTTCTCATTGTCTCATTGTCTCATTGTCTCATTGTCTGATTACCTTACGGTCCGATTGCCCATCGAACCGCTTGACGCACCTCCGCGATTGGATTACCCATCTGCAATTCACTCGTCCTCGAAAGGAGCACGCTATGGTCGGCCGACTGTTGGGGATGACCGCATTGATCCTGTTTGCCTTCACGGCTCGATCAGCCCGTGCCGCGGACGAGGCACCGGCCGATCCCGCCGGGCCGAGGGGAACGGTCGCGGCATTCTTCAAAGCAATTGAAGGCGGCGACGGCGCTGCGGCCAGGGCCATGGTGATGGGCTCGGAGAAACAAATGGCCGTGCTGGATGCGATGGTCCCCGTGATGAGCGGGTTCAAGGCGCTGGAGACGGCGGCCGTGAAAAAGTGGGGCGATGATGGAAAAAAGATCGCCCAGGGCGAAGGCGGCGGGCCCGGGCCAAACCTGGATATCGCCAAAAAGTTGGACGGCGCGAAGGAACAAATCGCGGATGATGTGGCCACCGTCACCCCGGTGGCGGACAGCGCCGGCAAGGAGGAATCCCCGATCAAGCTCAAGAAGGTCGACGGGAAGTGGAAAATCGACCTGAGCGGCCTGCCGACCGATGGAATGGAAAGTCCCGCGGCCCTGAATATGCTCAAGGCGATGGGCGATGCGGCCAAAAAGACGGCCGGTGAAATCGAAGCGGGAAAGTATGCGACCGTGGATGCCGCCAAGGACGCCCTGCGGCAGCAAATCCTTCCCATTCTCAAGTCCACCAAGGATGCCCAGCGCAGCGCAACCCAGCCCGGCGCTGCGCCCCCAACGAGCACACCGCCAACAACCACTCCCCCAACGCCCACGCCGCCCCCAACCGCGACCCCGCCCAACATCGCCCGGCCAACGATCGCCCCGCCGACCATCGCCCCGCCGACTCCTCCTTCGGCCAAGGATCAGCCCAAGTAGTGAACCGTAATTTGGTGGATCGCTAATCTCATCGCGCGCGACGTCGCAAACGATACGCTTTAAGTTGCGCGGCTGAAATCCACGCATCAGGGTCAGGAGCCGGCCATCAGGAATGCCGCATACGCTGATAATCGTCCCCCGGCTCCTGACCCTTTCGGCTAATTAGCGGAGGATTTCAACATAGCAGCGTTAAGTGCCTCTTCGACTCTCTATTAGCACCGCCAGGACGCCCGTCTCACGAGGCAAGCATGGTAATTCAGGCCCCGGGCGCGGATAAATGTAAAACTGGACAATATGGGGGACAGGGTTATAGTGCGGCCGAAGAAAACCGGGCGTTTGAGGGGTGGTTTTCAGCCGGCGCGGGCCGCATTGTCGCGGGCCGCGCCACCCGGGACATTTCGACAGGGAAGGCCCATGAAGCATCTGTCCATCCTCATTGCCGTCGGTGCCGCGGTCGCCGCCGCCGTCTGGACTCGTCCGGCCCTGGCTCAGGCGGATCTGGAGCGGTTCGAGCGGCAGCTCGAGCGGATTCAGCGCGATACGCGCATGCGCGCGGACCAGTCGGTTCCCATGGATCAGCGGGCGCTCTTCGACTGGGGCGGCTATTTCTCGCTCGCCTACCTCTCAACCGATGACCAGAACGGGAACAACCACGTCCTGCGGCAGTACGACCTGGTCGGATACGCGCGGCTGAACATCGATGGCGTTCACGAGTTTTACACGTCGCTGCGCGCTTCGTATCGCGATTTCAATAAGGGCGACAGCTTCGATGGCGAGGGCGATGGCTACATCGGCGAGGTCGATCGGGCCTACTACAAATTCGATCTGTCCCGCTACTACGCCGCCTACAAGGGCGAGAAACTCGATTACAACCTCGTCTTCACCGGCGGGCGTCAGCTCGTCTACTGGGCCAATGGATTGGTCCTCAGCCAGGTGCTCGATGCCCTGGTGCTGGAACTGGAAGCCGGTCCGCTGAACCTGCAATTGCTGGGCGGAATCACGCCGACCCGGACCGTGGATTTCGACGCGTCGCGGCCGCACTTCGACGATCACACCCGCCGCGGCTTCTACGGCGCGATGCTCACCGGCCAGGCGGGGACGCACAAGCCCTTTGCCTACGCCCTCTTCCAGCAGGATTACAACCACGATGAAACGCTGACCCTCGGCATCATCAACACGCAATTCGAATATTACAGCTACTACCTCGGCATCGGATCATCGGGCAGCCTCGGCGATAAAGTGCTCTACGGCCTGGAGGCGGTCTACGAAGGCGGCTCGACCCTGTCCAACTCCTTCGAGCCCGATACGTTTTTCCCATCGGCCCAGAAGAAGGACCGGATCGAGGCGTGGGCCGTCGATCTGCGCTTCGACTATCTCTTCAACGACCGCCGCCACACCCGACTCAGCGCGGAAATGATCATCGCCAGCGGCGATCCCGATCGCCTCAACTCCTCCAACACCTTCGGCGGAAACCAGGCCGGCACCACCGATCAGGCGTTCAATGCCTTCGGACTGCTCAACACCGGCCTGGCCTTCTCACCCGCCGTGTCGAACATGATGATCTACCGTCTGGGCGCATCATCGTTCCCCTTCCCGGATACGTCGCAGTTGAACCGGATGCAGTTAGGAACGGATCTCTTCTTCTTCGCCAAAACCCGGCAGTACGGGGCCATCGATGAGACAACCACGACCGATGGCCGCTATCTCGGTGTCGAACCGGATGTTTATATGAACTGGCAGGTGACCAGCGATGTGACTCTGGTGCTGCGCTACGGAGTGTTCTTCCCGAACAGCGACGTGGTGGCCAACAACGATGCCCGTCAGTTTTTCTATGCCGGTTTGACATTCGCGTTCTAACTGACGGTCTGCCCTTTCCCGCCTCTGAACAAGCCGGGACAGAGCGCCGGGAGCGCAGCGACCAGAGCGCCGTCCCGGATGGCGTCGACCTGGAGATTTGAATTTGGAGACGAACATGACAAATACTTCAACGATCGATGGCGCTGCCAATGGCGCGGAACAGGCGGTACGCCCGCACCACAATTTTCGCCTTGGCGGGGCGCTGGTATTCATGGCATTAACCGCCATGCTCGCCGGATGTCATGCCGCCAAAGTCCCCGAGCCCCTGACCGGCAAGCTCGGCGGCAACGATCCCGATCAGCAGATGGAGTTCTGGCATTCCCTGGCCGGCCGGAACCTGTGCAGCAATGACGAGGCGTTTCACGGATTCCTTTTGTACCTGGACGGTTCCGACCCCGCCTCGGATTACGCCGGGCGGCTGAAGGTCATGAAGGATCGCGGCCTCGTCCAGCCGACCTTCAACGAGCCGGCCGATGCATCCGTGCAGCGCGGCACGCTGGCCGTGGCGATCGTGCGTAATTTCAAGATCAAGGGCGGCCTGTTTCAGCGCCTGACCAACGATCATCCGCGCTACGCCGTGCGCGAGTTGATGTTCATGGATCTCTATCCGCAGAGCAGCCCCCAGCAGACTTTCTCCGGCACCGAGTTCGTCGGCGTCATGGGGAAGATCGAGGATTACCAGCGCGGCAACCCCGCCGATTTCCCCGCCGCAGTTCTCCCCGGCGAAACCGAAAAAGGCGGCGGCACTAACTCGCAAAAGTCCCCGACGACGGCCCCGACAACAACTCCTGCAACCAGGGAAACCCCCAAAGCCCCGGCCACCGTGCAACCCACCACGCCATGAATCACACAACTCGCACTGCTCTGCTGAAATCCCCGCTTGCTCCCTCTCCTGTACTCGGGAGAGGGCGGGGGTGAGGGTCTTTTCGCCGGTTGGAGTCGAGGATTTCAGCAGAGCAAACTCGCACGTAACTCGACATTCTCACGTAACTCGACATTCTCATGTAGCTCACCATTCCAATGTTGAGATCTTCAGTAACGCGAAATCCAGCTCGAAATCCCCATGTAGCTCACCATTCCAATGTTGAGATCTTCGGTACCGCGAACTCCACACTCAACAGCGGAATGTCGAGCCACACATCGAGCCAACACCCCCCCGCCCAACCCGCGGGACACCACCCTCGAAATATTCATATGCCCTGTTCAGGTTGGAATTTCGCCGACGCCAATGAGATTTAATCCTGGCGTCGGTGCTTCATTTTCGATGGGATGATTCATCCAACATGATGGGTTTCAATATGCAATTGCGATCGGCTCGGACGGCCCCCCTGCTGGGGATTCTGGCGATGTTCTGCATAACCGCATCCTCCGCGGCCCAAGCCCCCGCCACCAAACCCGACCTGACTCAGCTCAAAATCACCGTCACCGGCGTCGAAGGATTCGTGCAGGTGCGCGATGCCGATGACAAACCCTGGCGAAAAGCCGAACTCGGCATGGTGGTCGGCGCGGGCGCGGAATTCCGCACCGGGCCCAAATCGGCCGTGCGCTGCCACATGCCCCCCGATCAGACCTTCACCATTGACCGCCTCGGCACCATCAAAGTCCTGCGCGCCATCGAGCAGGATGGGAAGATCAAGACCGACCTGGCCATGCAGTACGGCCGCACCCGCTACGACATCGAGCAGGCCGGCGTCGAGCACGAATCGACCATCCGCTCCCCCAACGGCACCCTCGCCCTCCGCGGCACCAGGGTCAGCCTCTTCGATCAGCCCCCCTACGCGCCCACCGCCACCAGCCTCACCGGCCGGGCCATCTACACCACCGCCAAGCGGCAGATCGCCTTCGGCGGTAAAGGCCAGGGCAAAACCCAGGTCGATCAGGGCAGCGACTCGCCCGCCGACCTCCAGGCCAAGGTCGCCCAGGTGCAGCGCTTCATCGACCCGCGCGGCGCGCTCCAACTCACCGAGGCCGAGAGCCGGCAACTGGCCATCGAAGTCACCAGCGGCGGCATCCGCTTCGATCGCCTGATCATCGGCGGTTTCCAGCCGCCCCCCACCGACCTCGGCGCGGCCGGCCTTCTGCCCGGCAAGCTCAACTTCGTCGCCACCTGGACCGGCTTCGCCGATATCGATCTGTTCGTGATCGTGAATCCCAACACCGCCAATCAGAAAATTCTCGGCAATCCCTCCGTGAGTAAATTGTTCCAGAGCGAAGGAACCGTCCGCGACAAACTCCCCAGCGGCGCGCGGATCGATTTCGACAAGATCAGCGTCCAGAAAGGCGACTACGAAATCGCCTACTGGCCCAGGGCCAACTACGGCGCGGGGACGTATGGTGTCGGCATCATCCACCAGGATTATCGCGCCAATGATCCAAGGTACAGCGCGATCAGTGACATCAAGCTCGAGGTCTACCAGGATGGCAAAAAGCTCAACACCGTCGTGACCAACCCAGAAGGGCTGATCAACGGCGATCGGCCGGTGTTTGGCACGACATATGAGACGCAAACCAACTTAAACACCGGCCGCGATGTAGTCTCAACCCTGGCAGTCATCCCGGCCGCAAAACCAGCCAAAACCAGCAAACCGGTCGCGGCATCGGCGGCAGCGCCCGCCGCGCAGACGGGTCGGCGCGGAGCTCGGCCGTAAAACTAAGCACGAAAAACTTAAGCGGTGGCCGACGTATACTCCTCCTGCAAACCTACGAACTCACGCGTTTCTTACAGTATCGGCACGTCTTCCGATACGTCGGACAAGGCTTACCGCAATGGGGACATAGATGGTCGGTTATCGCCGCATCTTTGGCGACTTTTTCAGCAAGCGTTGCCCGATGTGCCGCGGAAGCCTTGGTGACGGCAGCGGCTCGGTCGGCATCGGTGGCTTGACGGCCGAAGTCGCCCTCGAACCAGCCGTGGATCGCCATGCAAAGCCCCTCCCCATTGGGGGCCAGCTCAATCGTGGCGATGGGCGCTTCGACGTACCGATTATCTACCTGGGCCAGCAGCGTATAGCGAACTTGGTGCTCATCATCAATCGGTCTCCCAGTGACGCCATCCAGAATCATCATGACACCATAGAGCGCGTCAAAGACGGCCTTCTCCGCGACCGTCCGCTGATCGGTGGGGAGGTTGGCGGGAAGCCTGGCGACGGCGTAATTTCGGGCGTACTCGATAAGGTGCCGGCCGAACGTGTGGCTGGCGACGATGACTTGGTCGTTGCGGTTCACCGGCCAGGCAGCGTATGGGATCGGCGGCGGGATGGGGATGTCGCTCATGGCGCGATTTTCACTGGCGCGCCCAGTCCGTCAAGTGCGGAATGAATTCATACGGTAATAGGCTAAAGGCTGCCACTCCACCTCCCGAAATTCCTCCACGCCTGGCGCCCCAATTCAACTTCGCGCAGAGCAGGCTTGGCGTTCATCCCCTCTTCCACATTTAACATTTAACATTTTACTTTTAACATCTCCTTCCCCTACTAATCCCTCACCGCCCCCGCCACCATCTCCAGCACCCTTCGCAATCCATCATCCCCGCCCAGGCTCCCCTCATTAAACGGCGTCCGCGCAATCGGCTGCCAATTATCCCGCGATCCATCGTACTTGAACGGCTGCGGAATTCCCGTCAGCGCCGGATCGTATTGATTATCCTTCCCGCCCATCTTGTAAATCACCAGATCCAGCGATGGCACGATGAAAATCCCGAATCCCCCCGCCCCGGATTTGTAATACGCATCGCGCGGCGCACCGGCCACATGCCCATCCGAATTCTGCTCAAACTGCAGCGTGAACGGGCAATGTGGATTGTACGGTGATGGCTTATTGCACAGCGCCACATACTCGGCCGGCACCAACTGCTTCTCCCCCCACTTCCCCTCGTGCAGCAGGCAATATCCGAAGCGCAGGGCATCGGTTGAATGCACCGCGATGCTCCCGGCGCCGTTCGCGTGCGGCATGTCGGAATCCCCGCGATGCAGGCAGTATCCCCACGCCCCCCACCCCATCGGTTTGGCCAGCCGCTCGCCGATGTAATCCTGTAACTCCATCCCCGTCACATGCCGCAATACGATCGAAGCGACATGCGGCGCGGGCGATGAATACGAATACCCCGCCCCCGGATCGGTCCATAGCGGACACTTGATCGAAGACTTATCCAAATCCCGAATATTCTGCCCCGGCGCGGCCTTCATCGGCGCGGCCTTCCCATTGACAATCCCCGTCGGCGTCTGCCCCTCGCCGTTATACCCCGCCGTCATGCACAAAAGCTGCCCCAGCTTGATATTCGCCCGCCGCGGATCATCCAGCGGAAAAGCCTCGGGCAGATATTTTTCCGTGAACACTTTGGTTTCCAGCCCCTCGGGGATCTTCTCCTTAAATTCACTCAGCATGATCCCACAGGCGATGCTCGTATAAGCCTTCCCGGTCGAGGCCATATCCGGATTCGCATTGCGATGCGCCCGCCCAAAATATTTCTCCAGCACCAGATACCCATGCCGCACCACCAGCAGCCCGCCGTTCTGTGTGCAGCGCGATGTAAAATCAAACGCCATGTCCAGCCGCCGCGCATCCATCCCCGCCAGATCCCGGATCTGTCCCGCATCCGTCAAAGTCCTCCATCCGCCCTCACTATCCGGCGGCGGAAAATACTCCCCCGCCGGGGCAATGCCCGAAATCGCCGCAACCAAAAACATCATCGTCAATGAACCGACCCGGCGCGTTGATGGCAATTGCATGTCCCTGACTACGCCCGACCGCGCGACAAATGTCAATTCTTACTCCCTCTCCTGTACTCGGGAGAGGGTGGGGGTGAGGGCGAACGACAAGCCGCGCTCATCCTTCCGCTCCGACGACATCAAAGATTGTTCCTGCGCGCAGCCTCCTGCCGGGAAACCCCCGTGCATGCAGCGCATCTTCTCGCATCCTCCGTGCGCACGAAAGATTTGTTGCGCGCACGGGACGAAGCGTGCGAGGCGATTTATGGGCTGGGCGGTTGAGTGACGGGCTGGGAGGTCGTGGATGGCCGGCTTGATGGTCGCGGCCACACGGCCATTCGTCGATCGAAGTAACCCGCCGGGTCGCGCAGGTAGATGGCCACGGTATCATCATCTCGTAGCTGGCCGTCGAATATTTCCAGCGTTCCGAAGACCGATGCGGCAATGGTGAATCGGGATGGGTCGCTTGAGTCGGGGTGGCCGGCTGCCAGAATCATGTCGGCCGTGCGAACAGCACCTTTTAGAAGAATGTGGTCCACGTAGTCGTCGTGCATCGGCTCGGCTGAACTGAATTTGGGTACGCGGCCAAAGCCTGCGGGTTCGATGACGGTTGCCATCAAGGCGGCTCGGTATCTGTTCTTCCAGCCGATCACCGGTTCAAAAGTGAACGATTCAATCACAACCAGCCGCCGATGCCCTGATGGGCTGGTTCGCTCATGCAGAAAGAGCGTCGCGAATGGGCCGCCCGCGCCGCCGGCCCGGATGCCGAGCGCCGCGGCCAGTTCGCTCCAACGCGGATCGACTCTCACGGCCTCATGGCTGGAGTAAGCTTTGTACTCGCCCGGTCGATCGGCGAGCAGTTGCGCGGCCTTTTGCGGGTGCGCGATGTAGACCGGCCGATCGGCGGGCAGATCGGCTTTGAGGCAGTCCTCCTGCAGACGCAGCAGCTTCCAACTCCGCCATGCGGTGGGTCCATAGATGATCCAGAGGATCGCGACCGCCAGCAATGCTCCGGCCGGGCACCACCGTTTGATCCTTCGAAGCCACCGGCGACGAGCGGAGAGTATGGGCGAATAGTCTAATGGTGCGGGCGGATTGCCGGGGTGATCGAGCATGAGCGGACGTAGTCTACACCTACGGAGCGGGATGGGTGAGTGTCCAGTGTCCAAGCCTCCTCCGCCCCCCCCATGCGCGCCAAGCACTCTCCATGCGCCCGCAGCACCCTCGATGCGCACGCCGCACTCTCCGCGCGCCACCCCTCCACCCGTTGAAAATAAGAAAATATCCCCCGTTCTCACGCCCCAAACCCATCCCCGTGCGCGCCCGACGTCGCGCCCGCGTGACACCCCCCGTCCCTGTAGGAGGCCCACCATGCGCCCATCAAGCCATCCGCACTCTCCCGCCGCCCAAACCCAACACCACAAAAGACCCCAATTTTCGATTTGCATTTCGCCCTCAATTCATCCGTCAACCTTCAGACTTCATCCGCCGCCGGCGTGCGCGAATGTTGTTCAGCCAACCCCTCCCGCGTAAAGTGCCCAAACATTTCAAACGGAGACCAACCATGCCCCCGACCCGCGCGAAGATATCAACGATTGTCATCCTTGGAATCGCCTCTTGTCTTCTATGCCCCCCAGCCCGCGCCGACATCGGCGTCGGCGCCAAGCCCATCGACGGCGCTGAAATCATCATCGACGGCTCGCGCAAGATGCTCGATGAGAAATGGATTTACTGGGAAGGCCCGGGCTTCAAATCCGCCATGCCCATCAAGTGGAAGATCGTCGAGGACCCGGTGGACAAGGGAACGGTCGTGATGACCGATGACCGCGCGGCCGATGGTGGCAAATTCGGGACGGCGGATATCGTCACCAAGAAAGAATACCGCGACTTCCGCCTGCACATCGAGTTCCTCATCACCAAGCCGCGCGGCAATAGCGGCGTCTATCTCCAGAACCGCTACGAGATCCAGGTCTTCGACGGCGACAAAACCAAGCACGGCATGGGCGCGGTGATCAACGAGAGCGAATCCCCCTACGATCTCTACGCCGGCATCGGCAAGTGGAATTCTTACGATTTCGTCTTCCGCGCCGCCCGCTTCAAGGAAGGCAATCGCGTTGAGAAGGCGCTGGTCACCATGTACTTCAACGGCAAAAAGGCCCACACCAACTTCCCCATCAGCCAGGTCTGGGGCGGCGCCAACTCCGGCATCGATGGCGGCAAGGACGGCGGCAAAGGAATCACCGATGCGCCGGGTGGATTGAAATTGCAGTGCGAAGGCCACGATGTCCGCTATCGCAATGCGTGGATCAAAGAGCTGGATTTGAAGGATGCGGATACGGATTTCAAGGAATAATGCGATGCGAGTGACCACGATGATTATTCTGGCCGCGATTGCGGGCGAGGGCATTTGTACGATCCGGACAGCGCGGGCCGCCGATGCCGACAAGCCCCCCGTCGCCCCCATCCGCGCCGTAGTCGACGACTACCACGGCACCAAAATCGGCGACCCCTACCGATATTTCGAGAACCTCGCCGATCCCGAAGTTCAAGAATGGATCAAGGGACAGGCCGTCTTCGCCGAGCGCACCCTCCAGGCCATCCCCGGCCGCGCCGCCCTTCTCGCCCGCATCGCCGAACTCGATTCGGGCGTGCCCTACCGCCTGAGCGTCGTCCGCCGCTGGCCCAATGGCGATCTGCACTATCTCAAAATGCTCGCCACCGAAAACCTCGACAAGCTCTACTTCAAAGACGCCAAAACCGGCCTGGAAAAGCTCCTGATCGATCCCGAAAAACTCGCGACGGCCGATGGCAAGCACTACTCCCTCAGCTTCTGCAACCCCTCGCCCGATGGCAGATTCATCGTCTACGGCCTGGCCGCCTCCGGCTCCGAGCAAACCGTTTTGCACGTTCTGGATGTCTCGGCCGGCAAGGAACTCCCCGATACGATCGATCGCCTCGAATACGAATACACCCACCCCACCTGGCTCGCGGATGGCAGCGGCTTCGTCTACAGCCGCCGCCGCCTGCTCCCGCCCGATGCCCCCGCCACCGAGATCGACAAGAACACCCGCGCCTTCCTCCACAAACTCGGCGGCGATCCCGATCGCGACCCCGTCATTCTCTCGATGAAGGAATCTCCCGGCGTCGCCATGGCCGACACGGATTTCCCGAGCGTCGTCCTTCCGCAGGGGTCGAAATTCGCCATCGGCAAAATCAAACACGGCGATGCGAATGAGCTGACCCTCTACGCCGCCCCCGCCAATTCACTTTCCAACTCGCCCATCCCCTGGAAGAAAATCTGCGATGTCGAGAATGAAGTGAAGCAGTTCGCCGTTGCCGGCGATGACATCTACCTCATCACCGCGGCCAGCGCCCCTCGTTACAAAGTCGTCCGCACATCCCTTACTCAGCCGGATTTCTCGCAAGCCCAGGCCATCGTTCCCGCTGGCTCGGATGTGGTTCAATCGCTCACCGTCTCCAAAGATGCGCTCTACGTTTCAACCCTCCGTGCAGGGTTGAACAAGATTCTCCGCGTGCCCTTCGCCTCTCCCAACCAACCCGAGCCGATCGATCTCCCACCCGGCGAGCCCTCCGGATACATCATCGCCGCCAGCCCCGACTTCGACCGCGTGCTCATCTCCGCCGATTCCTGGACCCGCCGCGGAAAGATTTACGACTTCAACCCGGCCGCCAGAACCCTCACCGATACCGGCCTGCGCCCGCAGGGAAAGTTCGATGATCTGCTGGGCTTCGAGGCCGAAGAAGTCCTCGTCCCCAGCCACGATGGCGTGAAAGTCCCCATCTCCATCCTCCACAAAACCGGCATCAAGCTCGATGGCACGCATCCGACTTTGGTCAATGGCTACGGCGCGTACGGCATGGTGATGGGGGTCCATTTCAATCCCACCGGCCTCGCCTGGCTCGAACGCGGCGGCGTGCTGGCCTTCGCCCACGTTCGCGGCGGCGGCGATTACGGAAAGGAGTGGCATCTGGCCGGCCAGAAAGCCACCAAGCCCAACACCTGGAAGGATTTCATCGCCTGCTGCGAGTACCTCATCAAAACCGGCTACACCTCCCCCGCCAAACTCGCCGGCCAGGGCGGCAGCGCCGGCGGCATCCTCATCGGCCGGGCCATCACCGAGCGGCCGGACCTCTTCTCAGGCGCGCTGATCGGAGTCGGCTGCGTCGATGCCCTGCGCATGGAAACCACGACCAATGGCGTTCCCAATATCCAGGAATTCGGCACCGTCAAAACTCGCGAAGGCTTCGATGCGCTGCTCGCGATGAGCGCCTATCACCACGTCGTCGATGGCGTGAAATATCCCGCCGTCCTCCTCACCCACGGCATCAACGACCCGCGCGTCGAGCCGTGGGAATCCGCCAAGATGACCGCCCGTCTCCAGGCCGCCACCGCCAGCGGCAAGCCCATCCTCTTTCGCGTCGACTACCAGGCCGGCCATGGCATCGGCTCGACCAAAAAACAGCGCCATGAAATGCTGGCCGATCAATGGGCGTTTCTGCTCTGGCAGATGGGCGAACTCGCCGCGCCGCCGGCCGGCGCGGCAACGCCGCAGGGCGCGGCTACGCCACCGCCGTCAGCCGGCGCGGGCGCTGCCTTCGATTTCCGCGATGACTTCAAAAACAAGCTCAAGCCCGGCTGGTCCTGGGTTCGCGAAGACCCCGCCGCCTGGCGCACCACCGACAATGGCCTCGAAGTGCGCGTCCAGCCCGGCAACATGTGGGGCAACCATCGCGACGGTAAAAACGTCCTCTTCCGCCCCGCCCCCGATCCCTCGGCCGGTGAGGTCGATGCCTCGGTCACCATGACCAACATGCCCAAAGAGCAATACGAGCAGGCCGATCTCGTCTGGTATTACGATGATGGCAACATGGTCAAGTGCGGCCAGGAGCGCGTCGATGGCAAGCTCTGCATCGTCATGGGCCGAAAGGAAAAGGACAAATGCCGCACGATCAAAATCCTCCCCCTGGATTCTGAAATCGTCACCCTCCGCTTGATCGTCAAAGGCGACCGCATCCGAGGCCAATTCCGCACCCCGAAAATGGACGCCTGGCAGGAAGTTGGCGAGTGCGATCTCCCCGCCAAAACCCCGCCGAATATCAGCCTCCAGTTCTACTGCGGACCGGCAAAGGAGGAGCGGTGGGTGAAGGTGAATAGTTTTACAGTCAGTCAGAAACCATGACCTCGGTCAATGCAATTACAACCGCCGCAACACGATGGCTGCACTCTTGCTCCCTCTCCCAAGGCCGGTGATATCCGCCCATACGCCGTGCCGCTCGTCCGGCCGTGGGAGAGGGCGGGGGTGAGGGGTCTGCGGCATTTCGTGTGCGAGATGACCATGCGAAGTCACCCGCAATCATTTCCCACACGGATCGTTCACCACTGTCCCCACATCGGCCGCATCAGGCTTTGGTTGATGGGCCACATTTTCGAATGAAACCACCTTCCCCTCCGCAAGCACAACCCTCACCATTGAATTGCGATACCACCACACTTCAACCTTCCCTTCCGCCTTCGACTGCGCAAATCGCTGCGCCGGCCCACCATCCATCGCGGCCATCAGTTGCTCACCCGTCATCCCCTTGATGATTCGCTTCTCCAGCGTCAGGCCCGGATTCTTCGTGTCGGGCTTTTGTCCGAAGACATCGGCGACATCCCCCTTCACGCCATACTCCTCCAGGCTCTTGACCGTCTCCTTGTTGCGCGCGTAATGCAGGGCGGTCCGCCCCAGCGCATCGCGGGCATGGGCATCTGCGCCCTTCGCCACCAGCCACTCGCAGACCTGCGCCCAGCCGGCCTCGGCGGCGTGATGCAGCGCGGTTCGGCCATAGCGGTCGGCGGCGTTCAGGTCGGCGTCCGCCGCCATCAGCGCCCCGGCCGCCTCGTCGGTCGCCGCCGAAACAATCGGCGTGGCCCCGCGCACATCCCTTGCGTCGATACCGGCCTTGTGCTCGAGCAGCAGGCTGATCATCGCCGTCGAGCGGGCCGCGTGCAGCGCTGTCAGGTCGCAGCGCTGCTTGCGCGCCGCGTCGGCCCCGTGCGCGAGCAGCACCTCGGCGACCTTCACGCGATCGCCGCCGGCGGCCGTGTAGAGCGGCGTAAATCCTCCGGCATTCTTGCCCAGATCGGTGGAAGTTGCATCGACCGCCGCGCCTTTGGCGATCAGCAGCTCGGCCACCTCGGCCGTGCCGGCCATGTGCAGCGCGCTCCAGCCGCCATACCCAGCATTCACCTTTGCGCCGCCGGCCAGAAGTTTCTTGATTACGTCGACATTTCCCGCTTTGGCCGCATCATTGAGCGCGGCCTGAGGGTCGGTCGCGGGCTGCGCCGCGCGGGCCGATGCCGCGATCCAAACCGCCAGACAGCAGACGATCATTCGATGAAGACAGGGGCGCATTGCATACTCCTTTATGCTTTGGGCAACTTGATCGGCATCTGGCGAACCCGAACGCCAGTCGCATTGAAAACCGCATTGGCGATCGCCGGCGCGATCGCTATGATCGGTGTCTCCCCCGCGCCAACCGAAGCCAAGTCCGGCCGGTTCACGAGCTGCACATCGATCGTCGGCACATCCGCAAAGCGCGGCACCTTGTACTCCGAGAACGCGTTCGAGATCACCCGCCCATCTTCGAATCGCATCTCCTCGCGCAGCGCCGGGCCGAGCCCCATCACAATCGCCCCCTGCACCTGCGAGAGCAGCCCGGCCGGGTTGAGGATCGCGCCGCACTCAAAGGCTTGCGATACATGCCGCACGCGGATTGCATCGTTCTCGCGATCCATGAACACCTCCGCGCAGGCGGCCGTGTACGAACCTTTCTCGGTGCCGCAGGAAAGCCCGATGCCGATATTCGGTTCCTTCTTCTTCGATCGCTCGGCCCAGTTGAACCCCTTGGCGGCCGCTTCCAGCACCGCGCGCAGGCGCGGGTTATCCAGATGCGCCAGCCGAAATTCCAGCGGCTCCCGACCCGCCAGCGCCGCCAGTTCATCCATGAAACACTCGCGGGCAAAGGTGTTGGCGGTGGAGGCCAGCCCGCGATACGAGCCCTGCCGCAGGGGCGGATTGGATTGCACCACCTGCGCCCGCGACTTGGCGATCTTGTAAGGCGATTCGAGGGCCGATGGGCCGGAATTGATGTTGATGAAATGCCACGATGTCAACATCCCCTCGGGCGACAGGCTCGCCTGCGCTTCGATCACGCCGGCCGGTCGGAAGTAGGCATGGGTGAACTCCTCCTCGCGCGTCCAGCGCAGCCACACGGGTTTCCCGGCCGACTGCGCGATCCGCGCGCATTCAACCGCGCACTCGCCGGAATGCTTGCCGCCGAATCCGCCGCCGAAATCCGGCACGATCACCCGAACGCGATCGTTGCCGAGATTGAATGCCCGCGCCAGTTCCCCGCGCACGCCCGGTGGGTTCTGCGTGCCGGTCCAGACCGTCAGCTTCCCATTCTCCCACTCGGCGACGGCCGCCCGCGGCTCCATCGGGGCATGCTGGGCGTAGGCGACATGGTACGATTGCTTCAAAGACTTCGCCGATTTGGCGACTTCATCGGCGAACGGATTGGCCGGGATTCCACGGGCATTGCGGCGCAGATCCTCGAACAAGGTCTTGCTCGATGCGCCCTTGCTCTGATCCCACTTGGCGGATTTCTCCAATAGGCCCAGCGCCTGCTCGGCCAGCGTGGAACTCGGGGCGGCAACCGCGATGAAGCCGTTGTCCTGCACCGCGATCACACCCGTCAGCGCCATGGCCGGCGCGAGATCGATCGAGACGAGTTTCGCGCCGTACGAGGGTGCGCGCAGCACCCGCCCGTACATCATCCCCGGCCGAACGATGTCCGAAGGATACCGGTGAACGCCCGCCACCAGGTCCCGCGCATTGGGCCGCAGCGCCGCCGCGCCCAGCACTTTCCAATCCTTGATCGCCGTGATCGAAACCTCGGCCGGCGCATCTTGAAATGCTTTCTGCGCCTCATCGTCACTGGCCAGATCGGAATACGAAAGCGTCTTGCCCCCGGCCGGATCGCTCACGCTGCCATCGCCCCACTTGAGTTTCGCGGCCTCCACGTTCCACCGCTTGGCGGCGAGTTTGGCCAGCAGCTCGCGCGCCGCGGCCGCGCCCTGGCGGATGGAGGGAATCGTCGAAGGCGTCGTCCGACTGCCCGCCGTCACGCCATCATCCGGGCAAAGCAATGTGTCGGCCATCACCAGGTTCACGCGCGCGTAGGAAACGCGCAGTTCCTCCGCCGCCGCCTGCGTGATCTCGGCGCGAGCCCCCTGCCCGCATTCGACCTTCCCGGTCATCACCGTGATCGAGCCATCCTTGCCCAGGTGAATCCGCGCCGCGATCGGCCCGGGCCGGCCGCCTCCGCCGCCGCGCCCCCGCCCGCCCCCACCCTGCGCCCCCTGCACTCGCGCCGCCGGTACTGCGATCGCCAGCATCAGCCCCGCGCCCAGCGCCTGCAATACATCCCGGCGCGTCGGTGAGAAGTTGAACTCGACGCGATCGAGTTCCACTTCGTCCGGCGTAATCTCGCTCGAATCGGCCGAAACATTGCCATGATTTTCAGAGGTCGAATGTTTCATGATTATTTCGCCTCCTGACCGGCCGCGCGGCGCACCGCGCCGATGATCTTAGGATAGCTGCAGCAGCGGCAGAGATTCTTGTTCATCCCGGCGACAATCTGCTCATCGGTGGGATGCGGATTCTCCCCCAGCAGCGCCACCGCCGCGACGATCATCCCCGGCGTGCAGTAGCCGCATTGATAGGCCCCTTCCGTCAAAAACGCCTGCTGCACCGGATGCAGTACCTCGCCGGTTGCCAGCCCTTCAATGGTCACGATGCTCTTGTCGGCCGCCTTGGAGACCGCCGTCTTGCAGGAGAATACGCGCTTGCCATCGAGCAGCACCGAGCAAGCGCCGCACTGGCCTTCGCCGCAGCCGTATTTGGTGCCGGTCAGGCCGAGGTCTTCGCGAATGACCTCGAGCAGTGGCCGGTCCGATTCCGTGGTCAGTGTCTTCTTCTGACCGTTGACGGTGAAGCTGATCGTGGCATCCATAAACCTCCCGGCCAGTGGACTGTCGAACGTCGCCGGATGGGATTATGGGCATGGAGCGAGGGAAATGTCCATTGTGGTTAAGCAGATTGGATTGGGGCGCTTCCAGCACGCGCGGGACGTCCGTGTCACGGCTTGACCCCTGTCAGCGGCTCGCTCGTGACCGCCTCCCAGGCGATGCGCTGGAAGATCGCCGCCTGCTCCTTCGTCAGGCCGCCATTGGCATAAGTCACCAGCCCCGATGGATTCTGTTGATAGATGCAACCGTAGTGAACCAGGGCAACGAGATACCGCCCCTGCCGCGTCAGATGAATTCCATCGGCGAAGATCGCATCGTGAAAGTGGGTCATCCCCGGCACTTTCCCCGCCTCGATTTCCTTCTTGAGCCGCACCAGCGCCGGCCCGCCAGGAACCAGCCGGGTGGTTGGCTCGCCGCGCGCTTCGAGTTGCTTGTCCCATATCTTCTTCAAATCCAGGTAATAGAGCATCTTGTTGGACATCGCCTCTTCCCAGTCGGCCGGCTTGCGGTTGGGCGGGAACCACTGCGGCTTCATCCAGCCCGCGCCGGTGCAATGGGCATCGTTTTTCCACGAGTCCCACGCGGGCCACTGCGCATAAAGCCAGAGAGTCACCTTCGGATTCTGCTTGCGGGCCAGTTCCATGAACTTTCCGCCGAACTCCCCATCGCTCTCCAGACCCGGCGGGTTGGGGAACGGCTGGAGGAAGAAATGATCGATATGCTTCTCGAAGACCAGGTTGTAATCGTTGCACCATCCCTCGGGCGATGCGAAACCCTTGCCGCATGCCTCGAAGTTCCCCTTGATCCCACAACCGGGAATGGTCTTGCGAATGTAGTAAAGATTGTGCCCCGCGCTGTTGGCGACGGTCTCCAGAAAACCATTCACCGTATCGGTCAGGCTGTTGCCGATGTGATAGGAACGAATCTGCGCCTCGGCCGCCGCCGCGCCGCCCACTTGATAGCTCCCCACCGCGATATCGCTATCGGCCAGACCGGGCTTCGAGGCGATCGCGGCGATACTCATCTTCCCGCTGATGCTGATCGGCCCGCTGTAGACCGCGCTGGTTGCGGTCGGGACGGAGCCATCGGTTGTGAAGTGAATCGTCGCCCCGCTCGGCCACGTGCTCAGTTCCACCTTCTGCCCATCGGCCAGCGCGCCGGTTTGCGGCTTAAATCGAGGCGTCGGCGCTTGCGCCTGTGCTCCAAGGTCGATGCCGACGTAGCTGTTATCCGTCGCCGCTTCGAAAAAGGTTGCCGGGTTCCCATCCAGCGCCTTCTCGAATGACACGGCCGACTTGTCCTTCGGCACGCTGGTCCCGAATCCCTTGCCGGCGATCTTGCCCGCCGGGTTGAAAAACTCCACCTCCGCCAGGGCCAGCGCATGCGGCGACTCGACCTTCACATATCGGTAGACCTGCGACTTGGGAACGCTCACTTCCACCCACCCATCGGCCGCCGGCGCTGGGTCGATTCGGGCGAGTTCCACGAAGGCGGTGGTCGGCCCCTCGTTAGACCCCGTGATTCGGCCGCCTGCCAGCGTCGCCGCCGCGCCGGGCTTGGGGAGCAACCGCACCTTGGTGATCAGAAACTGATCCGCTGTCGGCGCGGGCGGATTCTCAGCCGCCGCCGCCGCGCAAGTCGCCCATATTACAACCACGCCGCACCAGAACGCGCGATGGCCAGTCATTTGATGAATTTCCTTCCGATGACCCGGGCCGCAACCGAGCCGAAAAGCCCGCGCGACCCATCAACGATTCGAACGATCCAAACGCCCCGAAACTCTTTTGAGCCGTTACTTCGCCGCCGGAATATCCGCCGCGTTGGTCGCCAGTGTGCCCGAGGAGACGCGGTCGAACTCTTCCTTGACCCAGGGAATCTTGTCTTTGTTGCGCTCCAGCCAGAGCGGAATCGGGGTGCGCTGGCCCTTCTTATCGAGGTCGGCGAACTCGACCACCACATCGGCCCGGCTGAAGGAAGAGAGATCGTGCAGCTTGCCCATGTGAATGCAGGCGGTCGGGCAGGGCTCGGTGCAGAGGGCGCAGAACAGGCATTTGGAATAGTCGATGGCGTAGCGGAGCAATTCGCCATTCTTGGGATCGCTCATCTCCACCTTGTTGGTCTTCTTATCGATCTTGCGCGGGCCGGTCTTATCGATGTAGATGCAATCGACCGGGCACGCTTTAACGCAGAGGTCGCAGGCGATGCATTTATCGAGTTCGAACTCGTGAATTCCCCGGTAGCGCGGGGCGAAGGTCAGATGCTGCTCGGGATACTGCACCGTGACG
>JBBRTW010000029.1:0-28041 GCA_038244055.1 Tepidisphaerales bacterium
CTCGAAGTCCACTGGGATCACAACTGGGTGAGGGGCACGCCCTTCGACACCGTTCGCCATATCGTCCTCTATGATTTTGCGATCCACTGGTTCGACATCCTCACCTGCTTCATGGGCCAGCGCATCCCCCGCCGGGTCTTCGGCTCCAATGCGGTTTCCCCTTCGCAGACCATCAAGCCCCCCCTGCTCGGCCAGGCCCTGATCGAATACGATGATGCCCAGGCCTCGCTCGTGTTCGATGCCGATGTCCGCTTCGGCAAGGAAGACCGCGCCTATCTGGCCGGGCCCAAGGGCACGCTCCTCAGCACCGGGCCGAGTCTCACTGAGCAATCGGTTACGCTCCACACCGCCAAAGGCTGGTCCCGCCCCGAACTGGCCGGCAACTGGTTCGAAAACGGCTTCCACGGCACGATGTCGGAGTTGCTGCTTTCCATTGAGCAAAGGCGCGAGCCGTCGAATAGCGCGCGGCATAACCTGCGATCGCTGGCGCTTTGTTTCGCAGCGTGCCAGAGCGCGCAGACGGGCAAACCCATCGTCCCCGGAAAAATCCGCAAGCTGCCGGGATAAAATGTGATGGGTGGCATGGGTAAGGCTCTCAGGCCTTACCCGTGGAGCCAAATTGCTGGTCAACCTCTTGAGAGCAGTGGCGCTCGCGCGATCGAGACACGGGTAACGGAGTACCGTTACCCATGCCACCCAGCCATGCCGCCGAGTCTCAAAAAAAGCGCGGGCTCATGGATCGCTCCACAAGCCCGCGTCTTAATTCTTCTTCGTGCCCTTCGTGTCCTTCGTGGTTACCCCGCCTTCGAGGTTACCCGGCTTTCTTGGCGATTCCCGCTGCTTTGGCGAGGATGTCGGCCTTATCAGTCTTCTCCCAGGAGAACGCGCCGTCCTTGCCGGGCTCGCGGCCGAAGTGTCCGTGCCGCGCGGTCTGCTGATAGATCGGGCGGAGCAGATCCAGGCTCTTGATGATCCCGCGCGGGGTGAGCTTGAAATGCTCGCGCACCAGCTCGGAAATCTGATCCTCCGGGATGACGCTCGTGCCTTCGGTCGACACCGTCACGCTCACCGGGTTGGCCACGCCGATCGCATAGGCGAGTTGCACCTCGGCCACCCGCGCCAGGCCCGCCGCCACGATGTTCTTGGCGATGTACCTGCCCATGTAGCAGGCCGAGCGATCGACCTTGGTCGGGTCCTTGCCCGAGAAAGCGCCGCCGCCATGCCGGCCGCGCCCGCCGTAGCTGTCGACGATGATCTTCCGGCCGGTCAGGCCGGTATCGCCGTGCGGGCCGCCGACGATAAACCTGCCGGTGGGGTTGATGTGGAAGACGATGTTCTTGTTCCAGTATTTGGCGGGGATGCAGGGCTTGATCGCTTCTTCGATGATGATCTTCTTGGCCTTCTCGGAGAACTCGCCCTTCTTATCGAGCACCGATTCATCGTGCTGCGTGGAGACGACGACCGTATGGACGCCGGTCGGCCGCTCATCCTCGTAGGAGACGGTCACCTGGCTCTTCGCATCCGGCCGCAGCCACTTGTACTTGCCCTTGAGCCGCAGGTCGGCCAGTTTCTCCACGATCCGGTGGGAGAGATGAATCGGCAGGGGCATGAGGGCGGTGGTTTCATCGCAGGCGAAGCCAAACATCAAGCCCTGGTCGCCAGCGCCGGTGTTGTCGTCGCCCTCGGAATCGGCGGCTTTGGAGACGCCGCGCGAAATGTCTTCGGACTGGCCGTGCAGCGTGCGGATGACCGCGCAGGAGCGGTAGTCGAACCCGATGGCCGGGTCGTTGTAACCGATGTCCTGGATCGCCTTGCGTGCGGTATCCTCGGCCATCGACAGGGCCGCGGCGGCCGCCTGATTGTGAACCGTGACCTCGCCGGCGATCACAACCAGGCCGGTGGTGACCAGCGTTTCGCAGGCCACGCGGGCGAAGGGATCCTTGGCGATGATCGAATCCAGCACCGCATCGGAAATCTGATCGGCCACCTTATCGGGATGGCCCATGGAGACGGATTCGCTGGTAAAAAGATGCGAAGAACGGCGGAAATCAGCAGCGGACACGGTTAACCTCCGGAGGTTTTTTAGAGTTCAAAATCGAGGTGGCGAGGGCAAAATCCCCGCCGGGAATCAAGGGGTCAGACGATACACGCGGGGCACAATGCATGCAAACCGCCCGTGCGCCCGATGGGTCCTGGAGAGACCGACACACACCCACTATCGGACAGCAGGCGGGCCCAGTGCAGAATTCCCCGGCAAAATTGCGGCCTTTCGGGTGAGAAAACCCGGTTTTCCCCCGCCCGGGCCGGGATGGGAGAGGTTGATGACACTGTCTTGTACATAATCGCACGAAATCGATGGATTCGCCGTGGGCAGCGATGCCGCATGCTCCATCGATTACACATACGTCCGGTCGATGCTTCGAATACTCGTCTTTCCGCGCCTCATCGCGCCTTCCAATTCCCCGATTTCCCTCCTGTCTTTTCCAGCAGGCGGAGGCCTTCAATAATGATCCCCTTATCCACCGCCTTGCACATGTCGTAGATCGTCAATGCGGCCACCGCGACGGCGGTGAGAGCTTCCATCTCGACCCCGGTCTTGGCGGTGATGCGGGCGGTCGCCTTGATGCGCAGACGGACGCGCTGCTCACCCTCGCCCGGCTCGAAACTGGGCAGATCGAAATCCACCTCGACACTCTCGATCGGCAACGGATGACAGAGCGGAATGAGATCGCCCGTCCGCTTGGCGGCCATGATCCCGGCGATGCGGGCGACGCCGAGGACTTCCCCCTTGGGCATTTTCTCATCAGCGATCATTTGCAGGGTCTGCGGCAGGAGAAGCACGAATCCCTCGGCCACCGCCCGCCGGGCGGTGATGGATTTATCGCCGATGTGAACCATGCGGGCTTTGCCGGAATCGTCGATGTGGGTGAGCTTTGGTTTGGGCATGGAACTACTTTCCCGCCTTGGAATCGGCAATCGGCTGATAAATGCGAATCCATCCCTCCTTGAGATCCGCCAGATGCAATGTCGCCGCCGAGACGATCTTCTTGCCGCCGGTATTCTGCTGGAGAATGTGAATCACCACGCCGCCTTCATCCACCGATGCGACCACGGCCGTATGGTGGCCCATGCTCTGGGTTGAAGTGCGTTTGCCCTCCTTATGAACCCATTTGGCGTCCCGAAATTGAATGATGTCGCCGGGATGAACATCGGCCGGCTTGCCTTCACCCTTGGGCCCGCCGGCGGCGGACTCCCAGAAGAGAACCTGCGTTCCCCAGACGTAGTCGCCCGAGCTCGGCGCATCCTTCCCGCCACGAGCCTTGGCACCGGCCGCCTTCAGGGCGTGGCTGGCCAGCGAAGAACACTCGCCATTACCGACTTCCTCGCCGATATGCTGCTGGCAGAAAGCGACGACCTTGTCGCCGATCGATTCCTCCTTCGCCGGCGCGGCGGCTAATTGCCACGCGAGGCTGATCGTCACCGTGAGAATGCAGATTGAACTTGAGCGCATGGGGGGTTCCGTATTCAGCGGGTAAAATGTCCGCGAATTAAAATGTAACGCTCGCCATCGATCCGTCAATCTATCTTCGTCGCCCTCCATGCGGAATACATTCATCATTCATCATTCATCATTCATCATTCATCATTCATCATTCATCATTCATCATTCAGAATTCATCCCGTCAACGCCATCAACCCAAAATACACCCCCAGCCTCAAAAGAAAGATCACGCAGACGCAGTACCAGGTATCGCTCTCCTGCAGATCGAACAGCATCCCGAGGAAGGCGAAATAGAGGCAGAACTGGGCGGCCCAGCCGAGGAGCATGCCCAGGGGGAGAAAGATCAGCAGCGGGGTGGCCAAATGCACGACCGCGCCGGGGGCAACCGAGATGGCGCTGAGTTTCAGCACCACCGTCCAGAAGGAGCCGAGCTCGAAGCGGCACAGGCGGGCGGTCAGGAAGATCCCGGCCAGCATGAACAGCGTGCCGATGACCAGGTCGATCCCCACGGTCTTGAGGGCCATCTCCATCGTCCCCCGGCTCAGGAAGGCGGCGACGATTTCGATGGCCACGCCGCCGCCGAGGAGCCAGAGGGGGATGTACTGATCCTTGAGGATCTGCTCATCGACGCGCCCGCGCGTTTTTTTCACCGGTTTGGATTCGTATGCCAGGGGGAGAACATTGGCCGGGCGGGATGCATGGGCCGGCCGGGCCGCGATAGGCGGGCGCGCCGGGTCGGGCGCGAGGTCGTATAGGTCATCATCGCCCTTGGGAGTGGTCATGGTGTTCGTCGCCGGTTACGCGGGTTTGGTAAAAGCGTTCACAGAGAGCACCGAGTTCACAGAGGACACAGAGGAAAACAAAACCAATTCGATCTCTTTCTACTGTCCTTTTCTTCTCTGTGCCCTCTGTGTTCTCTGTGCCCTCTGTGGCTGTTATGGGCATCGAATTACCTACCGCCGCCGAGTTTGGCAATCGCGCTGCACGCCCGCAGGATCGGCTCGACTTCCTCCAACCCCAGCATCGTGGCCGCATCGCTCTTGGCATGCCTCGGGTCGGGGTGGCATTCCAAAAACAATCCATCGACACACCCCGTCGCCATGGCCGCGCGGGCCAGCAGCGGTGAATACTCCGGGTTGCCGCCGCTGGTGTTGCCCAGGCCGGCGGGCATTTGCGTGGAATGCGTGATGTCGAACACCACCGGCTGGCCGATCTTTTTCATCACCGCCAGCCCCGTGAAATCGTTGACCAGCCGGCCATAGCCGAAGAACGTGCCGCGCTCGGTGAGCATGATGCTCGAGTTGCCGGTGGATTTGATCTTCTCCACCGCCAGGGCCATCTCGGCCGGCGCCATGAACTGCCCTTTCTTGACGTTGATCGTTTTGCCCGTCTGCCCGCAGGCCAAGAGCAGGTCCGTCTGCCGGGCGAGGAACGCGGGCACCTGCAGGATATCCACCACCTCCCCGGCCGCGTGAGCCTGCGACGGCTCGTGAACATCCGTCAGCACCGGCACGCCCAGCTCCCCCTTGACCGCGGCGAGAATCTTCAGCCCCGCCTCGAGCCCCGGCCCGCGGAAGGAGGCATTGGAGGAGCGATTGGCCTTGTCGAAGGAGGCTTTGAAAATGTAGGCCAGCCCGAGCAAGTCGCAGACTTTCTTGACGTGCCGGCCGATGGTCAGGCAGAGATCGAGAGACTCGATGACACAGGGGCCGGCGATGATGAAGGGGCCGGGGGGGCGGGTTATTTGTTGCATGTCCATGGTCAAGGGTCCATTGTCCGGTGTTTGGGGCGGGATTGGAAGGAAGGGGTTTTGGAATGATGAATGATGAATGATGAATGCTGAATAACGAATGAGGGAGGGTTGGGTTTGTTTGGCATGGGGCGCGGTGGGTTTGTTTGGTATCGGGGGGATGGGTTCATTTTGCGCCGGCGCGGTGGGTTTGTTTGGCAGATGGGGCGGCGGGTTCGTTTTGCGCCGGCGCGGGGGAGGGTGAAGGACTCCGGGTTGGGAATGGGGGAGGATTGGGAAGTGCGCATGATGGGCCTCTGTATTGACGGGTGGTGTCACGCTGGCGTGACGTTGGGCGCGCACGGACCATTGATGGTGCGATGGGAATGCGGATTTTTCTGGGGGATTTGAGGGCGGCGGGGGTAGCGCGGGGGTGGCGCGGCGTGCGCGCCGAGAGTGTTTGGTGCGCACGGGCTTCGACGAGTCGCGTCGTTGGACGCGCTCCGCAAGCGGAGCGGCTAAAATCGGAGGGGACCTATACCCTACACCCTATTCCCTACACCCTCGCGTCGCCTTGTCCCTTTGTCCCATTGTCCCCCAATCTTATCCCGGCGGGCCGGAACCGGCCTTTTGGACACGGCGCTCGCGGGGACGGCCGGGGCGGTCGATGGCGATACGCCCGCGACCAGCACCGTCGGCGCTATCGGCGCGGCCGGTCCGGGAACCGGCAGACTCATGCCGTAGTGATTGGCCAGGATCAGCAGGTCATTCAGTCCTACCGAGCCATCGCCATCGAAATCGCCATTCGCATAAGTCGCGCCCGCCTGTCCGTAATGGTTGCTCAGTGCGAGCAGATCGTTCAAGCCGACGCTGCGGCTGCGATCGGCATCGCCGCTCAACTGGAAGAAGTCATAGCTGTATTGCGGCAGCGGATTGGCCGCCCCATCGAGCACCGCGCCGGCCGCGATGACCGCGCGGTAATTGCCATCGGGCAGGTGACCGGGATAGCCGAACGTAGCGGTATTGGTCGATGTGGCATAACTCAGGCTGGTCGGATTCACGACCGCGCCGGTGGTCAGGTTGGTCACCACGATATCCGATAGCGCCAGGCTGGCCGATACGCTCTCGGAAAACTGCATGGCGATCGACTGGGCGGGCGCGCTGTACTTGAAGCTGCTGCTGGAAACCGCGGGCGGAATCGTGTCCCAGATGTAGTCGATCGTAGCGGCCGTCGCCGCCTTGGCGAGCGGGGTCAGGGCGTACATATCCTCGACGGTGCGCAGGAGGTTATAGTGCGAAATCGTGTTGGCGTACGTTCCCGGCTTGACGCCCGGCCCGTGGAAGATCGTGGCGATCTGATTGGTCGAATCGTTCAGATCCCCCTCATCGTAAGTGACGATGAGCAGGGAATTGTGGGTCATCGCCCAGGTTGCATAACCCGACAGCTTGTTCTTCAGCCATGTATCCGATGCGCTGATGGTGCCATCGTGCGAATCATTGTCGAGGTTCGGCACGACAACCGAAACCGTCGGCAGCGTCGCGAAACTGGTGGGGAAATCGGTGAACGGCCGGTTCGACGTCGTCGGCACGTTCGAAAAGCTCACCGCGGGATTGTGCTTGCGCGCGTACGACAGGTAGGTGCTCCCGGTGTAACCCACGGAGGGCAGATCTTCCGAATAGGTGATGAAGGTCTTGCCCTTGGCGATAAGCTGGGAGCCGAGATTGGGGATGTTACCGAGATTCACATCGGCATTCGAGGTCACCCCCTGGCTGGATCCCGAGAACAGCGAAAGATAGTTGGGCTGGCTGGGGCGGTTGGTGCCAAAGGCTTTGGACATGTAGGCCCCGCCCTGGGCCAGACTGTTGATATAGGGGGCGGATGCGCTGCCGATGACCTGCGCGGGCGAATGATTTTCCTCGATCACGATCACCACATGATCGAACGCCGGCACCGCCAGCAGCCGCCTTCCCTCCAACCCCTCAAGCCCCTCAAACCGCTCAACCCGCGCCGCTCCCCTCTCGCCCCTCGCGCCCCTTGCGCCCCGCGCGCAACTTGATCGACCGGGCGCGGCTGGAGTGGTCTTGAAGCTCACGAGGAAGACTCCTGGGATGGGACGGATGCGGCATTGCAATCTTGCGCATCCATGGGGTCTTATGTCAATCCAATACATCGTCCCGGAGGGAGGCTCTTATGGCGTTCTCATAAAAGGGAGGATGGGTGCGGGAGTTGTTAGTTGTTCGTTGCTGGTTGTAAGGGGAAGGCAGTGGGCAGGGAAGAAGGTCGAATTCATCACCGCCTACATGGGATCACTCACTTTTTCCCCGCCGGTTTCAACGGCGATGGGTCGGCCGCCTCGAATTGGGCTCGCAAAATTCCCGACTTGGTATCGAACACCTCCACCAGCGAGCCGTTGAGCTCCCCCGAGAGCGTCGTGCCGTCGTAGATCCGCTTAAGGATGCCGCGAAGATCGCCCTCCGCTTCAAGCGTCAGCGTCTCGCCGCCGGGCGAGCCGGTGACAATTCCCCGGGTGATGCGCACCTTCCGCACCCGGAAGTTTCCCGGGTCGCTCGCGACCGTCACGCACAACGAGCCGGTGACCGCGTTGCCCGTCTGGGTCAGCTCGGCGCGGGCGACGGCCGGCACGTTGTTGCCCCAGATGACCGTGTTGTTCCAGGTATCGGTCAGGTCGCCGAGCTTGCCCTCGCGGTAAGCCTGTTTCATCCGTGAATCAATGCGCGCGTCCCATGCGATCACGGCCTGCTGCATCTGCAGCGATACCTGCCCGCCCGAGACCATCTTGACGTTCCCGAGCGAGATGTTCGCGTCCTCCCCGATGCCGGCCGGGAGTTCGATCTTCTTGCGTGTCGGCGGCTTGTTCGACACCGGCGCAACCGGCGGCTTCCCTGCGGTACCGCTGGGGGCCAGGCTCGCGGTGACATCGCCAGCCAATGGCCCAACCGTCGACGTCTTGGTTGACGACGTTCCTGCGCCACCGCCGGCGCCCCCGGGACCGAGGTTCGCCGGGCCACTGAGGTCGCGGTTGCGAATGTCGTCATCGGCGTGGTGCGCCTGCCACAGTCGATAGCCCATCACGGCGACCGCGAGCAACACCGCAACAAGGAGGCCGGGCGCCAGGCGGCGGAGGAGCGCTCCCCACCCTGTTTCTGCTCCTGCCGACGCGCCGCCTTCGGCAGTTGTCTGCACCGGCGCCTCAGCGGCGCCCTCGGCGGTCGTTTCAGCCGTCGCCTCGGCGGTCCCTTCAGCCCCGGCCTCGGCCCCCCCCTCGGCGGCAGCCTCCTCGGCCGCCAGCGCCTGCTGATTCATCCGGTTCAGGAGTTCGGTTCGGCTGTTGATCTGCGCCTCCAATTCCTGGATCACCTGTTGATTGATCCGGCCGCTCTCGCCCGCCCGCCTCACGATGTCGAGCTTTCGGCTCAAATCCTTGATTTCCTGCAGCAGCCGTACGACCTGGCTATTGATGGGCTTCATGATCGCGCTCCTCGCCCTGTTTGCCCGCTGCCTGACGGTCGCCCGCCAAAGCATCAGCAGCAACATACCGCATGCCTTATGTCATCGCCAGCGGTTCTCGAACGATCGTATCTCCCCAACCGCCCCGACGACCCGCAGTACATCAGGCGCCTCACGCAGGCGCGGATGCGGCCGAGTCGGTCGCGCAATAAAACCACGCTTACAACCCCGCGATCTCCGCGAACCGGCGCTTCAAATCCATGCCCGCATCACGGACGCAGGAAATCGCGCACCTTGATGTTACAAGCGGCTTTTCCCTGAATCACAATGGGAGCGCTATCGCCGATCTGATAAGTGCTCTGTTTCCGATAGGTCGGAGATTCACTCGGGCCGGTTGGGTCCTCGTAAACTTCAACAACCCGGCCGGGAATATTCACGATCCAATAGATCGCGATTCCCGCTTGTGCATACATCTTGAGCTTCGCATCGCGGTCCGCGGCCAGCGATGAATCGGCGACTTCCACGACCATCGCAAGCTCATGCGGCCGGGGATGGGCGCGGTCGTATCGATCAGCGGGCCCCATCGCGACGGCCACATCCGGCTCGGGCTCGCTATCCCCAGTGACGATAACGGATTGAATGCGAATGCGCCATCCCGGCAACAAATCGCGCAAATTTTCGCCCAGCCGGTCAACCGTCGAATCATGGGGTGCGCCCTTGGTCATTTTGTATCTCAATTGGCCTGAAATCAGCTCGATGGGATCGCCTTCCTTAAGGATGCCGACATCGAGCATTCGATCGTACTCACGCACCGTAAACAGCCGGGGCGCGCCGTTTTTTTCGCGAACCACGCCCTCGATCAGGTCGACGCTCTCTCCCCAGTACAAGATGCCCGCCTCGGCCATGCGATGGTACTCATCAACGTTGAACTTGCGCAGGCTGGGCTCGGATGGGAGAGTCGTCGGCAAGACTGGAGATGAAGCGATCGACATAATGGCCTGCAATTATACCAGCGAATGACGGGGGCGAGTTCAAAAATAAACGCAGCTTACAACCCCGCAATCTCAGCGAAGCGGTCTTTCAGATCGCCGTATAACTTGCGATAGACCTCATAATGCTTTGCATACAGGGCAGCCGACTTGGCTTTGGGGGTGATCTTTTCGACCTGCTTGATCGATCGCTTGCAGGCTTCCTCGACATTCTTCCAGACGCCGGTGCCGACGCCGGCGAGAAGGGCTACCCCGTAGGCGGGGCCTTCGGAGGCGTTGGTGATGACGACGGGCTGGTTGTAGATGTCGGCCTGGAGTTGACGCCAGAAGGCGGATCTCGCGCCGCCGCCAGAGGCGCGGACCTGGGAGATGGGGATGTTCATGGCTTTCATGATTTCGAGGGCATCGCGCATGCCGTAGGTGACGCCTTCGAGGAGCGAGCGGATGAGCGTGGCGCGGGTGGAGCGGACGGTGGCGCCGATCCAACCCCCACGCGCATTGGGATCCGGATGCGGGCAACGCTCGCCGGTGAGATAGGGGAGGAAGAAGAGGCCTTCGGAGCCGGCGGGGGCGGTGGCGGCCTGCTCGACGAGAAGCTCGTAGGGATCGATGCCGCGTTTTTTACCGGCGGCGACTTCGGCGGCGGCGAGTTGATTGCGGAACCACTGGAAGGAGCCGCCGGCCGAGAGCATGCAGCCGAAGACGCACCACTTGCCGGCGACGGCGTGACACATGGTATGGACACGGCCTTCGGGATCGCGGGTGGGGGCATCGGAATGGGCGAACATCACGCCGGAGGTGCCGAGGGTGGCGGAGACGACGCCGGCGGAGACGATGCCATTGCCGACGGCACCGGCCGGCTGATCGCCGGAGCCGCCGACGACAGGGGTGCCTTCTTTGAGGCCAAGGAGTTCGGCGGCGGCTTTGGTGAGCTGGCCGGTGATGATGTGCGATTCTTCAACCGTGGAGGGGAGCAGAGCTTTGTCGATTTCGAGAAGCGAGAGAAGTTGATCCGACCAGCGACGGTTGGCGACATCGAGGAGGAGCGTGCCCGAGGCATCGCCGACTTCGGTGGCGTACTGGCCGGTCATGCGATAGCGGATGTAATCCTTGGGCAACAGAATGTGCTTGGTTTTCTCATAAACCTTCGGCTCGTTCTGGCGCACCCAGAGAATTTTGGGCGCGGTGAAGCCGGTGAGGGCGGGGTTGCCGACCATTTCGATGAGCTTGTCGCGGCCGCCGGCTTTGCTGGTGATTTCATCGCATTGCCGTGCGGTGCGCTGGTCGTTCCAGAGCAGCGCGGGGCGGAGGGCTTTGGGGCCATCGCCGAGGAAGACGCTGCCGTGCATCTGGCCGGAGAGGCCGATGCCGGAGATGTCGGCCGATTTGATTTTGGCTTTCTTGAGGACGGCTTTGGTTGCGGCGATGACGGCCTGCCACCAATCCTCCGGGGCCTGCTCGCTCCAGCCGGGCCTTGGGGCTGAGATTGGATGCTCGGCCATGGCGGTGGCGAGGACTTTTCCATCCTCATCGCAGATCAGTGTCTTGGTGCCGGAGGTGCCGATGTCGATGCCGAGAAGATGGGCCATGGAGTTCCTTTGGGTTGTGGGCGGGAATTATATGGGCACGAAGGGGCGGAGGCTACCCGGCGAATGGTCAGCGATGACCCCCCTGCCGAAATGCACCAAGTCGCGGGCCATCCTCCACCTCCGCGCCTGGCGGCGCGGCAATACCCCGCCTGGCGAGTGCCCTACATCCCGCGCGAATTCGGATTTCTCATCAACCGGCGCGATGTCGCTACTCGGGCTTTCTATTCCTCCGCAGCAGCGCGGCCGCCGCCGCGAGGGCCGCAAGTCCCAGCCCCGTCGGCTCAGGGACGCTGGTCACGCCTTGACCGGCCAGTTCGAAGGCCAGTTGCATATCGGCCGCGAATTGCGGAGAGGAGCTTGGGATGGCCGAGCTGGGCATGGCCTGGCCGTAGTTGTTGGCGAGTTGGAGGAGGTCATTCAGGCCAACGTCGCCGCTGTAATCGAAATCGCCGTCGTACCAGCTCGTGGCGGGCGCGGTGGCCAGGCCGTAGTGATTAGCCAGGCGAAGGAGGTCGTTCAGGCCGACGTCCCCGGACAAATCGGCATCACCTGCCAGTGTCGTGCGAACGAGGACTGCCGTCCCATCAACCGGTGTGGTGACGCTCTGGCCGAGGTTCCAGGTTCCGCCGGTTGGGCCGAGCAGGTCGCTCGCCTCGACATAACCCACGGCCAATCGCTTGCTCGACCCGATGCTGGCGGCGATCTCATTAGAACCGATGCCTTTACCGAGCCAGTCGCCGCCGTTGTAGGCGGAGAGGATCGCGGCGCGGATTCCGGTGGGGGTCGGGTCAGTGAGGGGGCTGGTTCCGGTGTAATCCACGACCATGGCGTTCTTGTGGAGGTTGAGGTTGCCGGTGGGCCCGGTGATGGAGAGGGCGTTCACCGTGAGCACCTTGAGGGCCGCGCCGCTGACCTCGGCCGAGCCGCCATCGTTGACGATCAGCGACTTGACGGTTTGTGTGGCGGCGGCTTCGAACGTGGCGGTATTGGCAACCGTCACACCCGAGGAAGCGGCGATGGAGCCGGAGACGGTCAGGCGGCCGGCATCCACCAACGTTGCGCCGGTGTAGGTGTTGGTATTGGCGAGCGCGAGCGTGTTGATGCCGACCTTGGTGAGCGTTCGCGCGCCGCCGGTTTCGCTGAGGATGCCGTTGAGAGTGATGTTCCCCGTGCCGCCGATGGTGCTGTCGCCGGTCATGACGACACCTGCGAGGCTGCCCGTGAGGGTGGCGGAGGAGGTGGCGGAAGTCAGGGAGACGGTGGGAGAGCCGGTGAAACCGCTGCCGGGGTTGGTGATGGTGACCATGGAGAGAACGAAGTTGGCGGCGTTGCCGGTGCCGGTTGGGTTGGTTCCAGCCGTGGCGACGGTGCCGCCGGTGAAGGCGATCGTGGGGGCCGAGGTGAAGTTGCTTCCGGGACTGGTGATGGTGATCCCGGTGACGAGGCCGCCAGTAAGGATCGCCGTGGCGGATGCAGCGCCGCCGCCGCCGCCGCTGAACGCAACACTTGGTGCCGCGGAGTAGACCGTCGTGCCGCTATTGATGGTGAACGAAGCCGAAGACAACCCAAGCTGGGCCGTGGCGGTCGCGCCGGCGCCGCCGCCGGATGTGATGGCGATGACCGCGCCGGCGGACACGCCGGTGGAAGCGCCGGTGATGGAAGCGATGGACGATCCGGCGGCCGCGCCGATGCTGGCGGGCGCGCCGGAGTTGATGAGCGCGCCGTTGCCGCCCAGGCCCGCGCCGTTGATTCGAATGACTTCGTTGATGTTGTTCTGCCCGCCCAGGTCCAGGGCGGCGGCCGGAGCGACGGTGGTGCCGTTATCGGCGGTGGCGGAGGTGCGGGTGATGCCGCCGAGGGCCGCGGCATTGCCGAGCTTGAGCGTGCCGCCGTTGACGGCGGTGGGCCCGGTGTAGGTATTAGCGCCGGAGAGGGTCCAGGTGCTGGTATTGGATTTGGTCACGGTGCTGACGGCGGCGTTGGCGAGTCCGCCGATGACGCCAGTCACGGCGTTATTGGCATTGGTTCCATCGAGGACGAAGGTGTCGGTAATTCCGATGGCCTGGGCCGGGCCGGGAGTGAGCGAGCCGATGGTCAGCGATGCGGTGGTGGGATTGTAAATCTGCGTGCCGCCGTTGCCGCCGCTGTGGATGAATCCGGCGATGGAAAGGCTGTAGCCGTTGGATCCGGTGACGTTGAGCGTGCAGCCGCTCCCGCCGTAGCCGGCGGTGGGAATGCCATTCAGTTGAATCACGTTGTTGGTGTTGCCGCCGCCGTTATTGGCCACATCGATGGTCGTGGTCACCGCAGAATTGCCGCTCATGCCGATCGGCATGGCGATCACGCCATTGCTGCCCGGGCCATCGATATGAAGTTGAATTAACGGCGCGCTCGAACCGGCGGCGGTGAAGATCGCCGTCGCTCCCAGAGCCAGCGGATCGGTGGCCAATACCGTTCCATTAGTCGGGCTGCCGGACACGCCGAAGGTGCCGGTGAACGGGTTTGCGGCAGACAATGTCAATTTGCCCGCGCCGATCTTGATCAGATTGCCGGTGCCGCTGATGACGGCGGGGATGGTCATGTCATTAGCGCCCACATCGATGGTGGATGTGCCGGTGATGGTGATGGGGCGTGCGGCATTGATCACGATGTTGCTTAGGCCGGCCTGAAGGGTTGCGGTGCCGATCGCCAGCGGAGCGGCGGTTGCGCCCAGCGCGGCGTCGTCGTTGATGTTGAGCACGCCGCCGGTGATGGCCGTCGCGGTCTGGCTGTTGACGCCCGTCAGTTTGAGGACGCCAGTCAGCGCCTTGGTCAACTTGAACGAAGTGCTGCCGGCGACGTTGGAAGTGCCGATGTTTCCGGAAATCAGGGCGCTGCCGGCGTTCGCGGCGGCGTTGTTGCCGATGGTCGCATCGCCCAGGAGAGTGATCGTGCCGGTCAGGGTCGGGGTAATCGAGGCGGTGCTGTCCAGGCGAATAGCGCCGCTGCGCACACCCGCCAGATTGAAGCCGTTTCCGATGATGACCAGGGGATTGGCGACGACGCCGCCCTGCTTCAGAAACAACTGCCCATCATTGTTGCCGTCGACATACACAATCGCATCGGGGCCGATGCCGAACGGAGTCGTCACGGCGGCGGTGCTTTCCACACCGGCGCGGCCCATCGTGATGTAGGTAGGGCCGGTGTAGGTGTTGTTGGCCTTGATGTCGAAAGCGCTGCCGGTGGTCGAGCCGTTGGGATTGCCGCGATAGGTGACGGTGGTCGCGCCGGATGTGCCATCGGCGAGAACCGAGCCGATGATATTGGCAAGGGAGGGCTTGTTGCTGATGAAGACCAGTTCCCTGCCCGCGCCGGGAACGATCGTTCCGCCGGTAATGCTGCTGGCCGCGCTGACCCCACTGCCGAAAAGGATGCCGCCGGTGGTGACGGTATTGGTTCCGGCCAATGTCAGTGTGAACGCGCCGGTATTGAGGCGAATGGAGTTGACGGTCGAGTCGGATGTGGCGGTGAACGATGCGGTGATATCGGCATTGCCGGAGAAGGTGGCAGCGCTGCTGGCGGCGGTGTAGAGGGTTGCGGCGGATGGGCCGGCGATCGATGCGGGGACGATGTTGCCGGGGCTGTCGGTGCTGTGAGCGGCCCAGTCATTGCCGCCGACGGTGGCGTAGGCAGTGCCGCTGGCGGAGGTGACGAGCGTGCCGGCGGGGCCTGGATTGGCAACGACAACGCCGTTGCTCGCGTTTTGGATTCCGGCCGAGGGCGTGATATCCAGAGTGCCGGCGATATTTCTGGACAGGGCGCCGAGGTTGAGCAACATGGTCCCGCTGGCACCGGCATTCAATGCGACGGCCGAAGCCCCGGCATCGACCAGTGTGCTGGCGAAGGTCTGGCCATTGAGGCCCGCGGGGGCTCCGCCGAGGGCGAGGGCGCCGCCGCCGACCAGATTGTTGGCCGCGCCGCCGAGATTGAGCGCCGCGGTCGGGCTGAAAAAGTTGGTTGTGGGAACACCGACCGCGGTGAAGTCGAGATTCAAGGTGGCCAGGGTAGAGGGCGATGAAGTCATTCCATTCAAGCCCTGATTGACGGTCACGGTGGCGACCGAAGCCACGGTAGCGCCCAGGTTGAGCGTGCCGGGACCCTGTTTGAGGAAGGCGGTTCCGGTGAGCGTTCCGTTAATGATCGAACCGGCGTACTGGGTGAAGTTGGCGGGGTTTTGCGTGGTGGCGCCGAGGTTGAATATGCCTGCGCCGGAGATGGGCGTGCTGTTGAGATTGGTCGTCGTGGCAATAACGATGGTGCCCGCGCTATTGACCAGGCCGGCCAGATTGACATTACCGGTGAGGCTGAGAACGCCTGCGCCAGCCTTGGTCAAGGTGCCGTTTTGCAGGTTGGTGGTGATGGCCAGATCGATAGCGGCGGCGGTGCTGTCGCCGACGGTAAAGGTTCGATTGCCGGCCAGCAAATCGATGGCCGAGGTTCCGGAGCCGGTGATGGCCGCGCCGTTGGGGTTGTTGGTGGCGCTGAAGGTGGCAGCGCCATTGAGCTTGATCTGGCCGGCGGCACCCAGCGCGAGTGTGGCCGCGGTGCCCGCGGTGCCGCCGCCGAGGGTGAGCGAGGACATGGTCTGGGTGATGGCGCTGGTGTCGAGGGTTCCGGCCGTAACGGTGGTTGGGCCGGTGTAAGAGGCGATGTTGGTCAACGTAAGGATACCCGCACCGTTCTTGGTCAGCCCGAGGGTGTTGCCAGCGGGATTGTCGCGGACGACGCCGCCGAAGCTGGCGTTGGTCGCGAGGTTGATCGTCAGGACCGAGTTGGTGCCCACGGCGTTTTGCACGAAGGCACTATTGTTGACCGCATCGACCGAGGACAGGCCGGAAATGGACTGGGTTGCGCCAGCGATTTGAAGGGTGCCAGTGCTGAGAGCGCTAAAGCCGACGGAGCTGGCGAAGTTGGTCGCGGCGTTGAGTTCAAGCGTGCCGGCGCTGAGGGTGGTAGGGCCGGTGTAGGTGACTTTGGAGCCGATCAGGGTTTGCTTGCCCGAACCGGTCTTGATGATGCTGAGCGTGCCGGGCACGGCGGCGGCGTTGGTGTTGTAATTGCGCAGGTAGCCCGCGAATGAGAAATCGGCCGAGTTGTTGATCGTCAGGACCGAGTTGAGCGAGAACGCTTCGGTTTGCGAGTTCTCGACCACGCCGGCATCGGCGGTGGGTTCATTGAGGCCGGCCACCACCTGGTTGTTGCCGAACAATTTGAGGTAGGCGTGGTTGGCGCTGGTGGTATTAATAAAATTGATCACCGTTGCGGCGCTGAATTGCTGGCCGATGGTGCCGGCCGTCGCGACCGTGCCGACTTCGACGATCGCGCCGTTGACGCCGGCGGCATCGAATGCGAAATATCCGGGGATGGCGATAGCGCCGCCGGTTTTTGCGAGAGTCAGAACGCCGCTGCCGGACCCCAGCACGGTTGTGCCGCCGGTGTAAGTGTTGCTGGCCGAACCGGTCAGAGCCCACAGGCTATTGCCGCTCTTGGACAGGGCCACTTTACCGCCGCCAACACCATCGGAGATGACACCTGTGATGGCGCTGTTGGCGGTATTGGCCACGCCTCCGAGCATCAGCGTATCGGTGTTGCCGGCGGTCGCCGTGCCCGTGACGTTTCCCGCAGTCAGCCAGACGTTGGTGTTGGGGGCGACGGCTAGCGTGGAGGTTCCGCCGGTGGTTGAATTGAGCGTCACGTTGCCGACATTGAGCGTGTAGCTATGGGTGGAGCCCTGTGCGTTGAGCGTATTGCCCGCGCCGATGCTCAGGCTCGGGAAAGCCAGCGTCTTGCCGGTGCCGCCCGTCGACACCTGGTAATCGGCGTTAATAGTGGCCGTGCCGTTGACGATCAGCGGGTTGTTGTAAGTCAGAGTTTGCGCGTTGGCGGTGCCGTCGCCGTTGGCGCGGAGATTGAGCGTGCCGGCGGTGAGGGTCACAGTGCCCGTGCCCAGGCTATTTTTCGCGACGTTGACGTTGCCAACGTTATTCGTGGTATCGGTGATGGTGAGCGCGCCGGTGCCAGTAGAATTCAGGATTAGTCCGCCGCCGAACGTGTTGGCGCCGCTGAGGACTGTTGAGCCCGTACTAGAATTGACGATCGTCAGCGAAGTGGCCGGGCCGCTGATCGCACCGGAAACAGTCAGGGAACTGGCGGAGCTATTGGTCCAGGTCTGGCTTGCCCCAAGGACGATGGGGGCGGAAATGCTGTGCGCCGCAGCGCCGGCGCTGATGAGGATGCCGGTGGCCGGGGTGGCGGGACTGATCGTCAGAATGCCGCCGCCGCCAGCGATACTTGTGGCGGAGGTCGCGGTCGCATCGACAGTCAGGGTTCGAATGGTGAAGTTCTGTCCGAGTGTGGTGGCGAGATTGGTGGCGCCGCCCGCGACGAAGTGAACATCGGTGCCCGCGGCGGGCAAGGCATGGGCCATGACCAAGCCGTCTGGATCCGAGGCGAAGTTGGTATCGAGCGCAGCGCCGTTGCCGAACGAGCTCCACAGTGTATTCACGGAACCCTTGAAATAGGCCGTCGCCGGCGCGGCGACGCCGCTTGCGGTTCCAGTTAGCGTCACGGCCCCCGCGGTGACGTTCATCGACAGTTGGTATCCACCCCAGCTTCCGGTTGTGGTGTCGAGGCTGATTACCCCTCCGGTGGTCAGGTCCGTGGTTGGCGAGGTCACGAGCGTTCGCAGGCCGCCGTCGTAGCCGTTGAGGATACTGAGAACGACCCTGGCTCCGCCGGGATTGATGGTGGCCTGGGTGCCGGTGGTCAGGACAATGCGATCCGAAGTGACCGCGCCGGCCTCGAAATTCAGGATGGCCGGGTCGGTCGCATTGCCGATGACCAGGGCGGGGGTGGCGGGGGTGAGGGTGTTGATGGTCAGTGTGTTCAATGTGCCATCGACAGTTGACAACACGCCGGCGCTGGTGGCCGGGCCGCCCGCGATCGTGACCACCGGCGATCCGGTGACGCCGAGATTCGCGTTTCCCTTGACCAGAAAGACGCCGCCGAATGTGGAGCCGGCGTTGGCGGTGATGGGAGCGCCGTTGATCGTGCCGCCATTGAGCTGGAATGTGCCCGAAGCCGCGCCGCCGTTGATGGTGATGGCCGATGCATCGGCGATCTTGCCGCCGGTGTCGAGGGAGAGGATGCCGGCGTCGATGGTGGTTGGGCCGGTGTAAGTGTTGGGCCCTGCGAGGACCAGCGTGTTGGTGCTGGTACTGCCGAGAATCAGTCCAAAGCCGCTGCCGCCATCGCCAATCGCGCCGGAGAAGATGATATTACCCGGAGAATTCTGTGTGATGGTCCTCGTCCCCGTCAGGGTAACGGGCCCGTTGAAAGTCAGGGTAGTGGTCGAGCCGAGGATAAAATTCGTATCGGCGGTGAGATGAACCGCGTTGCCGATGATGTTTGGCGCGCTGGTCGAGGGGCGCATCTTTCCGCCATCGAGATAGAGGATGCCCGTTCCAAACGGGCCGCTGACCAGATCGCCGGTTGTGGCCGAGCCGACGGAGTTGCTGTTGACGACGGTGGTGGTGAATGCGGTGGGGGAGGTCGCCGTCAGATGAGTGCCGCCTGTATAGGTGTTCTGCGCGACCGGGACGTAGATCGTGGTGCCCGAGCCAGTGATGTTGAGCGCTCCCGCCCCCGGCGCGAGATCCTTGATCACGCCGCCGACGTTGAAGTTTCCGGCCGTGGCATTGTTGTTGAACGTCGCGCCATTAGCGCCGATCAGAATCTGCCGGCTGGCACTCATGTTGAACGCCGTATTCTCCTGAAGCGTTCCACCATCGATCGTCACGGGCGCGGTGACAGCGCCGAGGTTGGACTCGGCAGTGATGATCACCGTGCCGGCGGTGATGGTGGTGCCGCCGGTGTAGACGTTGACGCCGGAGAGCGTCAGCGCGGACGTGGCGCTGTTCTGGATCACCTGGGTGACGTTGGTGCCGATCACGGAACTGATCGTGACGCCGCCCGTGCCCGTGCCCGAATTGGTGACGGTTCCCACATGATTCAGACTGGCGGTGGAAATGGTAATGCCCGGCGAGGTCGATCCGTTGTTATTGAGGATCAGATTCGATGTGCCGGTGATTCCGCCGCTGAGGGTGAGCAAGCCATTGCCGGAATTCTGGATGGTCGTGGTGGGGGAGCCGAGGGTGAGCGGGGTGCCGATGATGTTGGACGAATTGACCAGGGAACTGACGAAAATCCCGGAATTGACGCCGGTGCCGTCCCCGAGCGCGATCGCGCCTCCGCCGGCGAGGGTCAGCGACATGTCGTAATCGATGTTGATGCTGTTGGCGGTCTGCAGGGTATCGACCGTCACGGTGCCGGAAGTTCCGGTGAATCCCGCGCAGAAGTGAAGGTCATTGATACTGAGCGTGGGAACCTGGAAAGTCCCCGCATTCGCGCCCAGTGGATCGGTGTTCCAGAAGGCATCGACTCCCCATGTCCCGGTGGCCGGCCCTGAACCCGGGTTGATTCCATCGGTATCCCAATAGAGATTGTTGGCCGCTCTCGTGAATGGCGTTGCCATCATTCCGATTACCGCCAGGAACGCGAGCGATTTGCACGCGCCCCGGGCAATGGTCCTGCGAATTCGATTGATACCCCGACCGCGGTTCATATTGCGATGCATCATCTCAACTCCATCTCCAATCCGCCCCATTCGAAGAAATCACAAACCAATCGCTATGACAGAAGCGCATTTCGAATATAGCAGAGGCATCCGCCGAAGGGTTCTGGAATGCGGCGCGGTCGCGGCGAATCACCCGCGTCGGGGGCGATTTGTCGATCGCCGTGGGCTCAACTGTTGAATTCCGTCACGCGACTACGACAGTTTCGCGCCCGCACATGAGAGGAACACTCGACGATGTACCGATCTGATACTTGCCTGTCACGCTACCGGCCACCGGACAACGCACCCTTCAAGAACGAGTAGTTTGGGGCGATGACCAGACCGAATCTTGACACACAAACGGCGGCCGGGACGACGATCAATATCACGACAACTTCTCGGGGAGGATGGCGCGGGAGATGGCGCGTTATCGTCGCGGCAATCGCGATATTGCTGGGTGCTTCATGCGCCGCTCAGGCAACTGAGACTGAAAACCAGGTGCTCCGCATTCTTCCCGCGCCGGGCAAAATGGCGATCGATGGGAAGTTCGATGAATGGGACCTGTCGGGTGGGATTTTCGCGTGCGGAGATGCCGAAAGGCTGCGCGAGCAATATGGGGTCTGGTTTCATGCGATGTACGATTCGGAAAACCTGTATCTGCTGGCGCGCTGGCTGGACCCGACGCCGCTGAACAACGATCAATCGAGCAAGGGCGGGCATGGGTTCGCGGGGGATTGCCTGCAGGTTCGGCTCATCAGCAATTACAAGACGCCGCACGAGGTGATTACCTGGCTGACCTGCTGGCGCGATCGCGATGGGATCGGGATTGTCGAGCGCGTGTCGCCGAGCGAGCGCGATGCGAAGCGGCCGGGCGTGCGACTGCCGAACCTGGAGAATGCGCTGCGCGATGGAGCGCAGCAGGCGTTTGCGGTGAATGGGGACAAAAAGGGGTATGTGCAGGAATTGGCGATTCCGTGGAAGATGATTTTTGAGGATGGCAAAGCGCCGGAAGCGGGAACGCAGGTGAGGGTGGCGCTGGAGCCGAATTTCACAACCGATTCGTTTGGGCGGCTGACGATCAAGGATCTGTTTCGCGCGGGAGCGAAGCCGGATCGGGTTTTCACATTTCGCTCGTACGATGGGTGGGGCGAGGGCGTCATCGAGAAGGCGGGGAAGGTGACTCCAGCGCCGCTGCGCCTGGCGGATGAGCGGGAGCTGAGCGTGAGCATGGCGGGCGGCCGGCCGGTGGTCGACTGGAGTCCGCTTATGCAGGCGCGGGAGATCCCGGGGTTCAAGCCGATCGCGTTTGAAATGCCGTTTGATGGGCACGTTTCGCTCAACCTGCGCGATAAGGAGGGGACGGTGGTGCGGCAGCTTTTGACGGATCATCCGTTTTCAAAAGGCCGGCACGAGGTGAAATGGGATGGACTGCCGACGCCGCACTTCCGCACGCCGGGCCAGCCGCTGCCGGCGGGGGAATATTCCTGGGAGGCGATCGCGCATCCGAGGCTGGGACTGACGCTCCGGGCATGGGTGGCATCATCGGGCGTTCCATGGCGGGCCGGCCCGGGAACGGGGTGGGGAGGCGATCATGCGCCGCCGACTTCGGTGGCGACCGATGGTGAGAAGATTTACCTCGGCTGGGGCGAGGCGGAGGCAGGCAAGGCGGTGATCGCGGTGGACGGGGCCGGCAAGATGCTCTGGAGCATCGGCAGCGGGACAGGCAGCTCGGTGGATGTTCTGGCGGCCGGGTCGGGCAGCGTCTATGGGCTGGGGCGCGGGGGCACATGGTTCCGCGGGCATGAGATTTTCCGACTACGCGCCAGCGATGGCGTATTCGAGACGTGGCAGGGGCGCGATGGCGCATCGCAGGCGATTCCGCAGCTTTGGGAGGGCCGGACGGATGCGGCGGCGATGCCGGTGCATGCGGATGGGATGGATGTAATGGGCGATGCGCTCTATCTCACATTCAGCGATCTGTCGTTCAACGAGCAGGATGTGAAGGATTGGAAGGAATTCGGCGCGCGTCTTCTCGAAGGCGGGCCGGTGGGCGAGCGGTTGCTTGGCGGACTGGAACCGGCGCAGCGCAAGCGTCTGGTGGATCTGGTGGCCGGGAAGATCAGCGAAGAAAAGTTCATGCAGGGTGATCCGAAGCAGCGGGCCGATCGCGCGCTGATCGGCGGGCTGAACGCGCTTCTTTCCAGCGGCGAGCTCGCGCCCGAGGCGACCCCCCTGCTCGCCGGCGATCGGGCGCGGACGAATCGGCGGCTGATCGAGAAACAGTTCGGTGCGGCCCTGCTTAAGCGCAAGTCGGAGTTCCTGGCCATCTGCGATGCCAAATCGGGGAAGGTGCGCAAGCTGATCGATGTGCCGATGCCGAAGACAGTCCGGGCGGTCAATGCGAAACTGGTTTATGTCATTTCCGGCGGCACGAATGTGCTGGCGGTGGATTTGAAGACCGGGAAGACTTCGCCCGTCATCGCGGGCCTGGAGAAGGCGACCAGCATCGCGGTCGATAGCGCGGGGAAGATTTATGTGGGCGTGGGCGCGCCGGATCATCAGGTGAAGGTATTCACGGCGGAGGGGAAGCCGGCGGGGAACATCGGGCAAAAGGGCGGTCGGGCATTGCTGGGGCCTTGGCATGGCGATGGGCTGCTGGCGATCAACTCTCTGATGATCGACAAGCAAAATCGTCTGTGGGCGGCCGAGTCCGATTCATTTCCCAAGCGGATCAGCGTGTGGGATGTATCGAGCGGCAAACAGGCCGATGAGTTCTTCGGCGCGACTCACTACGGCGCCAGCGGCGGGGCGATCGATCCGCTGGATCCGAATGTCATGGTCGGGGTCGGCTGCGAATGGCGCTTCGATCCGAAGACACAGACCAACCGCTGCACGGGTGTTTTCGACCGGGCGCATCACGGTTACGCGGTGTTCTGCACGCCGGCCAACGGCAAGCTGTATGTGGCGGTCAACTTCGAGGTCGAGCATTACCGGAGCGGCATCCGCATCTTCGAGCGCCTTGGCGAAGGTGACTATCGCCTGCGCGCGGAAATTCGCCCGGATTTTGCCGCCAGGACGACCACGATCTGGTCCGATGCCAACGATGATGGAATCAAGGACGCAGGCGAGATGGTGACGGTCCCGGCGATCTGGGGAATCCATGGAGCCAACTGCTGGTCGATGAATCTCAACCCGCACGATTTCACGGTATTTCCCGTCGTCAGCGAGGGCGCGACGAAGAAGTATTACCAGCTCAAGCGGGCCGGTTTCACCGCATGCGGCGCGCCGAAGTGGGACGTTTCGGACTTGAAAGAGCTCGAGTTCATCGCGATGAAAGAGGGCAATGGCGTGCTCCCCTCGCCCGACAATCGCCTGCTGCTCGTGTGCGGCGCGGATACGTGGTTTCGCTGCTATGAAATCGCGAGCGGGAAGCTGCTGTGGTCTTATCCCAATCCGTTTTTTCAGGTGCATGGCTCGCACCGCGCGCCAGCGCCCGAGCCGGGGCTGACGCGCGGGGCGTATGGCATGGTGGGCTCGTTCACGACGCCGGCCACGGGCACGGTCTGGGCGATCAATGCCAACCTGGGCGAATGGTATCTGCTGACGGAGAAGGGCTATTTCCTGGCGCGGATTTTCGAGGGCGATCCGATGCGCCTGCAATGGCCGGCCAGGGCGGAGATCGGCGCGGACATGACCCACTGCCCGCCCGGCAGCGGCGGCGAGGATTTTGGCGGCTCGCTCACCCAGGCGGGCGATGGCAAGGTGTATCTGCAAACCGGCAAGGCGGCCGAGTGGAACCTGGAACTGATGAACCTCGACAAGATCAGCGCGATCGGCGCGGGATCGGTCACGCTCAAGGCGGAAGATCAGGCGCTGGCCCGCGCGGAGTTTGAGAAGCAGAGCCAGACGGCGGCCGGGACGGCGGTGTGCGAAGTGGCGCATCTGACACCGACTTTTACGGGCAAGCTTCAGGCGGATTTCAAAGGCGCGAAACTCCTCGCGTACCAGAAGAACGCCGATGCGGCCATCAAGACGGCGCTGGCGTGGGATGAGAAGAATCTCTATCTGGGCTTTGACGTGGGCGACAATTCGCCCTGGGTCAACGGCGCGAAAGAGGCCGCGCAGATGTATCTCAGTGGCGACACGGTGGATTTCCAATTCGGCTCCGATGCCGCGGCCAATCCCAAGCGCGGCGAGGCGGCGGCCGGTGATTTCCGCGTTTCCATCGGCAATTTCCAGGGCAAGCCGATGGCCGTGCTTTATCGCAAAGTATCGGCCGAGAAGAAGCCGCGGAACTTCACTTCGGGCGTAGTCCAGCAATACATCATGGAGTACGTCGCGGTGCTGGAGGATGCGAAGATACAGGTGAAGGTGCGCTCGGATAACAGCGGGTATATCGTTGAAGCGGCCGTTCCCTGGTCCGCGCTGGCATTCACGCCGGCCGCGGGAACGCAATATCGCGGCGATGTGGGCGCGACCCACGGCACGGCCACCGGCGACCGCACGCGATTGCGAACCTACTGGAGCAACCAGGAAACGGGACTGGTGGATGATGCGGTGTTCGAGCTGAAGATGACGCCGAAGAACTGGGGGCAAATGGTGTTTGCGCCCTAAGTGAGTAAGTGGCGGCCGAACCCGTTTTCGGAGCGGTTCCCGCTACTTCGCCGCACGGCGATGGTCCATGAAATCGATCAGCGGATAAACGCGCGTATTGATCTCCTTCATTCGGCTTAGCAAGTCGGGGTACGTTTTGTAATCCGCATCGACGATCCCTTTATTCGAATCGCGATTGGAGGGGTCCGCGCCGGTGGCTTCGGGGTCGTTATCCATGTACTTGAACCAGTGCCAGCCGACGCAGCCGGGGTGCTCGAGCAGGCCGAGGGTGAAGTTCTGGTAGAAGCGTCCGCGATCGGCCTGGGTCTTGACCAGCCAGCCCGCGCCGCCGGTGTTGGCCATGCCGCTATCAGCTCCTTTGGCGTACCACTCGGTGACGATGAAGGGCCGATGCGACCACTCCACCCACTGGCTCATCAACTTCGCATCGGGCGTCCAAGCGCCATAGTAGTTGACGGCGATCACATCCGCATGCCGGCCGGCCGCGCGCCAGATGCCTTCGCGCTTCAGATCCGATCCATGCAGGCGCGAGCCGAGGAACAGGTGATTCGGATCGGCCTGTCGCAACGCGCGGGCGACCGTGCCGAAATAGGTGTCCGCCACGTGCTCCAGAAATGCGCCGCCATCGGCCTTGCCGCCATTCTTCTCGACCCAGCGCGCGGCGGCCTGATGGCCGGGATCGGTGGCCGGAAGTTTGAGATATTCATCCAGCGCGGTGACTTTGAAAGGCAATTCGTTGTCGGAAAAATAGCCGAAGAGCCAGGGATCATCCTTGAGCGGGCTGGCCTTTTCCCTGGCGAGTTTCACGCAGAATGCTTCGAACTCCGGATCGAAAACCGGCATGCAATCGCCGGGATAGAGCAGATGGCCCGAGCCCTGCTTGGCGACCCCTTTCTGCTTTCCGTAACCGCCCATGAAATTCAGGATGACGGTGTAGGACTGACGCGGGCTGGTCTCTTTGAATGATTCCCAGCCCGACCAGCACCCCAGGGCGTTGAAGCCGGCATAGTGTAGTTGCCCGGCCGTGGCGGCGGCCCATTTCTCGGCCGATCCGAATTTCTGTTTCATCGCGGCATCGCCGCGCCGGGTGGGGCTGCGCGCAACCGAGCAGCAGCCGACATCGTACATCAGCAAACCCTCGGGATCGACCAGCCACCACCGGCCATCGATTTGCCGGGGATGGAAGAAACCGCTGACATCCGCCTTACGATCGGTGCGGCCGCCAAACTTGCCGGCGGGGATATCCTGCCTGGCGGTGAAGCCGGTCAGATGCTCCAGAGTCATCGTCTCGCGCGGCTGCCATTTCGCCTCATCGGGCTTGCGCTTGGTGTCCACCATGACGCCGTCGCCCCTGGCCCAGGGCGCAGTCGCGCAGATGAGCAGCGCGAGGGCGAGCGCCCGACCATACCATTTTGCCCGATGATTCATCCGCAGCGTCGCACCGTTCCGGCAATGCATCTCAGTTTCTCCTCGGAAGTTCAACAAATTGATCGTAGCCCCGGCCGGTCGATTTCGACTCATCGCGCCGGCAGTTCCGGCTTCACCCGGTTCACTTCTTCTCCGCCGACTTCACCAAATTGTCGGCAACGATCCCGGAAAGGCCCTGAATCTCAACCGCCGTGGCCTTGGGATTTTCGGAAGTCGCCGCGTTGCCGAATATGTGGGCCGGGCTCTTGCTGTCTTTCACGATGATGGCGGCGAGGCCGCAGCGCTGGATGGTATTGCCATTGATAATCACGGTCGCCTTCGCCGCGGTAACCGCCGACCGATAACCATCGAAGGTGTTGTCGGAAATGGTGGCCGTCGATCCTTCCAAAACCCACACGGCGTTTCCCTGCTCTTTTCCAACCGCGGTGAACGCGTTGCCGCCGATCGTGGCGCTGCCATGCACGAGAATCGCCGCGATGCCGCCGCCGGTGATGCGATTGTCGCGAATCGTGGCGGTCGAGCCATCCTTGACCGCGATGATGGGGGGCGGGCCTCCGATGCGGGAAAGCTCGTTATCCGCGATCGTCGCCGTCGATCCCTCGACGATGCTGATGGCGACCAGCTTGTTATCGAGGCACTTATTCCCGCGAATGTCCGCTACCGACTCATACACGGCGATGCCGACCATCTCGTTTTCGCGGCATTCGTTGTCGACGATCAGCGCCTTGGCGCTGTCCCGACAACCGATGCCGGCCGACTTGTTCTTTCGGCAGATATTATTCCGCAGGATCGGGCTGGCACCATCGCGGCAGCCGATTCCAGCCATGTCGTTTTCGTAGCACTCGTTGGCCTCGACCACCGGGGCCGTCCCCTCCATGCGAATGCCGATGCCAGCGCGGCGGTTCTGATAGCACGCATTGCCGCGGATGACCGGCTTCGAACCTTCCCGGCAGCCGATGCCGGCGCGGACATTCTGGAAGCAGATGTTGTCGGTGATAATCGGATTGGCCTTGCGACAGCCGATCCCGGCCCGCAGATTTTCTTTGCAAGTGTTGCCCCGGATGATCGGCTCGGCTCCCTCGGCCGCGCCGATTCCGCCACCCATGTTGCGGCACGCCAGATTGCCGGCGATGAGCGGCGCGGTTTTCGCATCGGCTTTCCCCAGAATTCCAATACCGGCATCGCCGTTGTGGTGGATGATGCAGTAAATGACGGTGCAACTCACACCTTGGATGCTGACCGCCGGGGTCGAGCCTTCGGCCTGGACGGAGCCTTCATCGTCGCCCAGCGCTTCACCGTGCGAATCGAAGTGCTTCTTCCAGAGCGCTTCATCGTATGCCCCGACGTTGGTGATGGTGAAGCCGTCCAGCATGCTCCCCTCGGCCATGATGACGCCGGGCTGTTTGCCTTCCTTGCCGCCACCGTCGATCACGGTCGCCTCGGCGCGCTTCAGGCCGTCGGCTCCGCGGGCGGCGTCGCCTTCGCTCCGCAGGATGATTCCCGGTTTGAGGCGAAGGCGTTCCCGGTAGTTGCCCGGGGCGACGAGAATCGTATCGCCGGGGCTGGATGCGTTGATGGCGGCTTGCAGCGTCTTGTGATCCTGTGGAACGCGAAGGTTCGCGGCGAGTGCGGGTTGGGTCGCGAAGATTGCCAGAACGACGAGGAAGGAAGGTCGCGCCATTGGTTCTCCTCCACGATGGTATCCCACTTCGCCGGACCATACCGCAAGTAGCGCCGGATGTGGCCGGGATTGTCCCTCCGAAAAGAATACCGCAGAGCGCGTGGGTCATTATCGGCATCCGGGCGCGTTGGTTCGGCATGCCGCGCCGGTCCGCAAACAAACCGCCCCGCCGCGGTGACTTGATACCGGGCGGGGCGGTTGATTTGAAAAACTGAAGTGTGCGAAAACGCTACGGCAATGACTCACGCCGCTTTACGCTTCCCGCGATTCCGCCGCAGCAGCGCCGCTGCGGCCGCCAGCGCGGCGAGGCCCAGACCCGTCGGCTCGGGGACGCTGGTCACGCCCTGGCCGGCCAGTTCGAAGGCGAGTTGCATGTCGGCCGCGAAC
>JBBRTW010000030.1:0-27656 GCA_038244055.1 Tepidisphaerales bacterium
CCTCCAGCTTTTGCTCCAGCGACTTCACGCGTTCTTCTAATTCGGCGATCCGGCGATCACGCCGGGCACAACCAGGACAAATGGGCGACGGGAAATGGGTGGGATCGGCCTCCATGCCCGGAGTATCTACGCCGCCCGATGGAAAAGGTGCGGGAGAGGCGGTAAACAATTACCTTAAACTTAGCCACCTTTGAATCGAGATCACGTTTGAGGGCGGCGCAATCATCGGATTTCGCAAAAGCCCCGGCGCGGTTTGGAGCGGACAAGATGATTTCCTTCGTGGCATCGTCAACGGCAAACTTGTGGCCGGTGGGAGAGATATTATTCGTCGCTTCGACGAGGCGCGGAAGGTTGCCTTCGAAACCGATTGCAGCATGTATTTCGAAGAGGCGCGCGAAGTTGCCGGGCTCATTGGGGATGCCCTCAAACTCGCGCCCGATGTCGGAGCCGTTGAAACTACCCCGAATATTGTTTTCGCGCAGTTGCTGCGAACTGTGGCTGATCTTCTTGAGGAATGTCGTGTTCGCCAGACGACAGTAATTCTCGGCGGGTGTAACGATGCACGAGATGAACGGACGATCGTCATACTTCTGCACTCTCGACAGCGATGCGACGGTATTGGCGAAATTGCGGTCTGCTGAAGCAGAAAACCGAATGGCAAAGTCGGCGCAGTAATAGACTGAGCGGTCGCGGATAAGGTTGAACTTCGGGCACACAAGCTTCGTCAATTGTGCCTTGTCATTGATCCCGTCATTGGCCCGAATCATTGCCAGCAATGCTTCAATTGCCTCAGTCATTGAAGAGTCCCCCGGGCTGGTTCGCAATTGAGCCTGCCGAAGTTGGCGATTTCTGTGCGGAGAGGCTGTTCCGCTCCCAGAAAACGCCCTCAGAATAGCCTTGGATCGCCGTGTCATTCTCGGCGAGACAAAGACGTTTCGCGGCCCAACAGCAATATTCTTCGTTGAGTTCAATGCCACAGAAACGGCGACCGAGTTTCTTTGCCACAACAGCCGTCGTCCCGCTTCCAAGAAACGGATCAAGGATGAAGCCATTTGGAGGAGAACTCGCCAGAATAAGCTTAGCGATGAGTTTCTCGGGCTTCTGAGTCGGGTGATCCGTGTTCTCAGGCATTGACCAAAATGGTATTGTAATATCGGACCAAATGTTCGATGGATGTGTTAGTCGAAAGTTCCCGTCCTCCGTAACTTTCCAATCCTTTGGCTCGCCATTTTCCTCTCGATACGGTGCGATGACGCGGCGTTTGAGTTTTACCGATTCAACGTCGAAGTAGTAATCTTCGCCCAACGTGCAAAACCAAATATCCTCGGTGTTATTCTTCCAATTCGCCTTGGCACCCCGTCCTTTCTCACGCTCCCAGGTGATTCGGTTCCTCACGTTCAAATGACGGCTGAGGATGGGAAAGATAAGCGCCGAGGTCTGCCAATCACTACAAACATAGACCGTCGCGGTCGGCTTCAGAAGCCGTAGCGTCCCGACAATGGTCTTCTCGAACCAAGCCTGGTACTCAGATGCTTCTTGAGCGCGGAAGACGTGGCCGTTGTAGTTCTTGGTCAGATTGTATGGCGGATCGAGCACCAAGAGGTCAGCAAACGCGCCGGGCAAGAACGGCAGCGCCGCATTCGTGTCCTGATGAATCAAGGCGTTCGTGACAGATGCGGCCGACACAGGTTCGGAAAGCCGCATGAATCCTGACGTGAAGGCGGCCATTTCGGTGGTGCCGCACGTCAGCGTTCGGTTACGAGGTGCTCGTGTTTTCATCGTTGTTTGCTGGACCCATTATTGAGGATCCTTTGGGTTGGATCGTAACCAGTTCCGCGTGTTTTCGCACCATCCTCCAGCACTTTGCGCCGGGCGTCACCTTCACATAACGCGAAGCATGCAAGTCGCAGCGGTAATAAATGCTCCCCGTCTTCTTGAGCAAGTGTTCGGCAAAGGGCGGTGCGAATCATTTGGCGCTGGGCGGCCGCCGGAAAACTCCGCTTAGAACCAGCCCCGCGGCCTTCGGGGATTTGTCGGAATCTCCTTAAAGGTTTGCGCGGCCGATCCGCATTCGGGGCAGCGGTCGGGCGTGGCGCGGAGATCGTAGCCGCACTCGGGACAGAGGCCGGCGCGGCGTCGCCGCTGGCGGAGATTCTCGATGTGGCGGCGGCGGGTGTAGATGATGCCGGCGATGCCGACGATGACATTTACGACCGCGCTGATCCCCCACGAAACCCAGTAATGCCCGTTGATCTTTTCGTCCGGGTAGGCCAGATACGCCCGGTAGATGTAGGCGGGCGCGCAGAGGATAACCAATAGAGCGCAGAATGAATAAACGAAAATGCGGCCCACGGCCGCATACTACCAGAGGCGCCTGTTGCGAGCCGGAATTTCTACGGCATGCCGCGGACCCCTCACCCCGGCCCTCTCCCGAATACAGGCGAGGGACCAACCACCCCCCTACTTCTTCTTCGTCTCCTCCGGCCACTCCCACAACGGCGAGAACGGCGCGAGTTCCGGCGACTTCACCTCCGGCGGCATTGGCCGGGGCATCGGCATGGGCATCGGTTCGGGCCAGGGGATCGGGCGGGGATCGACGCCGCGCCATTCCCAGTGGCCGGGGGTGACCATTTCCATCACCTGGCGCTGCTCGTAGCGGCCGGGGGCGATTTCGATCTGCCGGGGGCGCTCGACCCAGCCGCCGCCGCTGACCAGGACTCGGCGCTCCTGCGTGCTCCAGTATCCCGGCGTCACCACGCCCCATTCATTGCGCTCGACCCACTGGCCGCCTTCCCACACGCGCTCGCTGCGCCAGCCCATTTGCTCGGGGACCCACACGCGCTCGCAGATCGTCTGATAGGCCGGCTCCTGCCACACGCGCTCGTAGATCGTCTGATAGGTCGGCGGGACCCACACCTGCCGCCAGAGGGTGCGATAGGTCGGCGGCACCCAGACCCAGCCATCGCCCGGTGGGCGGGGAATCGGCCGGGGCATTGGCATCATTCCCGGATCGACGCTGATGCGCGCGGTCGCATCGCCGCTTTCCTGGGCGCGGACATCCATCGCCCAGATCGCCAGAGAGCCCGCGACGGCCACCATCATGCACACGTTTGAAAATCTCATGAGAACCTCCATCGAGCGCCAACCGCCAGTCGGGAATATCCGCCGGCGAGCGGGCCACTCAAAATGTCCCCCTCAAAATATCCCCCCACCGCACCCTGTTTCAGACGCCCCCGGGCCGCGAAAGTTTCCCGAACCTCTACGTTGGATGCGTGCTATCGGCGGTGTTCTGCTGGGTAAACCCGGTCACCTTATAACCCGCGGCCGTGACGGCGGCGGTAAGTTGCTTGGGCTTGGCCTGCCCGGGATCGAACAACACCGACGCCTGCTTGCTCGGGAAATCAACCTCCACCTCATGCACCCCCGGCATGGCGGCCAGGGCCTTGCGGATCGCCGCCTCGCACTTGTGGCAGTGCATTCCCTCAATTTTGATCAGGAGCAGGCGATCGTTTCCTACGTTTTGCTGCATGTGGACTCCTCCGGCCGGCCTCGAACCCTATCCTACCTACCTATCGGCATATCAAATCGTTAAGGGATTGTCCCACGATGAGGGAATTGCGGCAAGTTGGAATCATATAAGCATGAGGTTGGTGGAGTGGTGCTATATGAGCATTCACTTCCCATTCTCTGTTTGAACAAGCCGGGATAGAGCGCCCGGAGCGCAGCGACCAGAGCGCCATCCCGGATGGCACCGACAAGACGAACGATCCTGTCCGCTGCGCGACACCCCGATCGCAATGCCGCTACAAATTAACTTCCGGATGGAACACCGCGAAGTACCCCCGCAGCGCCGGGAAGTAAATTTGATTGCCCATGATGTGGTACATCGCATTGTCGATGATCGCGAAAAACCCGGTCGACAGGAGCATGAAATACCCGATGAAGAACATCGTACTCAAGGGCGGCGTGCTGAGTTTCAATCGCAAATCCGGGGGAAGAAACGGGGCGATCATTCCAAATCCATCCAGCGGCGGCACCGGAATCAGATTGAGGATGACGCTGAGCAGTTGCAGGTAGCACATCGCCGCCACGAACTTTTGAGCGGTGGTCCATGTCGCGGCGCTGGCCGGATCAACCCACCCCACCGATGGCAACAGCGGAATGCACAGCAGCCCGAAGAGCAGCATATTCATCGCCGGCCCGGCCGCCGACACGGCCACCTCCCACCCTTTGCTCCGCAGCAAATCCCGGCGCACATATGTCGAGCCGCCCGGAAGCGGTATCCCCCCCATCAGCAGAAAAATCACCGGCAACAGGAGGCTCATGACCGGATCGATGTACTGAATCGGATTGAGCGAAAGCCCGCCGCGATCGCGGATCGTATAGTCGCCGCCCCAGTACGCGACGATCCCATGGGCGAACTCGTGCAGCGTCACCGAAAGCACCCACCCGATCAGCACGCCCCAGATCGTGGGATCGCTGAAATCGATTTTCCCGAGCATCCAGATCATCCCCGCAACCCTATGGGACCGGGAGGCAAAAGACAATCGGGCTCGCCGCCTGGAAATGGCCGGGAGCGCGAAAACGCGACGGCCCGTTGCGCCGGCCGCTCATTTGGGGCCGAGTTTCTCGAACCAGGGCATGACCAGGCCCGCCCACCTGGCGTGGCCGGCGGCGGACATGTGCAATTTGTCTTCGGCGAAATACTCCAGCCTGGGCGAGCCGTCCGCATTGGCCAGGGCGGTGTAGAGATCGCAGAAGTGCGTGCCCTTATGCTCCGAGGCCAGCTTGCGGAGGCCTTCGTTCATGGCGGCGCGGTCGGTGGCCTTCACCGGCGCTTTGGGATTATCGCTGGGCGGGATGGTGCAGAGCACCACCGGCGTCTCCGGCCGCTCCTTTTGCGCCAAGGCAAGCATGTCGGCCACGTTGGAGAGCATGTCGGCGGGCGCGCCCATCGCGGTGAGGTCGTTGTTGCCGATCTCGATGACGATCGCCCTGGGATTCAAATCCAGCACATCCTCTTTGAAGCGAAACAGCACGTTTCGGCTGGTATCGCCGCCGACGCCGCGGTTGGCGACCTTGAGGCTGGCGAAATCTTTGGCCAGGTTCTTCCAGCCGCCGGTGAGCGAATCGCCGACGAAGACGATGGCCCCCTTATCCTTCTCGCGCGCCTTCCAGAAGGCATCGCGTTCGCCCTGCATGTAGCCGAACTTGCGGGCCGGGCCTTTGCCGGGGAAGTCCTTCTCGTTGTCGGGGTAGGGCGTGGCCAGGGTGGGCACCGGGACCGCCGCCTTGAGCTTCTCGCCGGCCGCGGCATCCGCGCCGCCTTCGCAGCGGATGTTGTCGATGTATATGGCGCGGGCGCGACCACCCTGGGTGACCAGCTCGATCTTGAACCATTTCGGATTCGCGGGCATTTTCGCCACGATGGAGGTGACATCCCACGAGAGCGTCGCCTTGTCGATGCCGGCGTTGCCGGGGACGCGATCGAGAAGCCACTCCTTGCCCTCGGTGCGCTCCAGCGTGTCTGACTGGATCGCCAGCTTGGCCATGAACCAGGCATCCTGATCCTCAGCCCCGACGCTGAGATCCACCTTGAGCACGGGATGAGCCTTGAGCTTCGCGGCCGACGCGGGATCGGTCACCAGCACCGGATGCTGCCATTTCCCGGAGGCTTGCAGGGTGAGGTCATGGGCCGGTTTGGCGACGTCTTCGGCCCACGCGAATCGCCCGACCGCCGCCAGGCACACGATGGCCAACAGGATTCGTCGCATTGCGCTGTTCATAGTCAATAGGATCATATGCGGGAAGTTTAGATGCGGGTAAGGCGGCGAACAACACCTGACCCTCTCCGCCCACCCATGCCCAACCAAAACTCGCAACGCGCAACCCTCTACCCTCAACTCGCAACTCGCAACTTGTCCGCCAGGCCATCCTCCCATACCCTTCCCCCATACACCGCCACCAACCGCGTAAGGCCACCGACCCATGCTCGTCCTCATCGATAACTACGACTCCTTCACCTACAACCTCGTGCAGAAGCTCGGCGAGGTCGCGCCAGGCCTGGAGATGCGGGTCTTCCGCAACGACAAGATCACCGTCGAGCAGATCGAGGGTCTCAAGCCCACCCACATCGTCATCTCCCCCGGCCCCTGCACCCCGCGCGAGGGGGGCGTCTCCAACGACATCATCCGACACTTCGGCCCGATCCTCCCCGTCCTGGGCGTCTGCCTCGGCCACCAGTGCATCGGCTTCACCGCCGGGGCCATCGTCGAACGCGCCGCCAAACTCATGCACGGCAAGACCGACCTCATTCATCACGATGGCCGAACCCTCTATGCCGGCATGCCCAACCCCTTCACCGCCACGCGCTACCACAGCCTGATCATCCGCAACGGCACGCTCCCCCCCGAATACGAAATCACCGCCTGGACCGCCGACAACGAAATCATGGGCGTCCGCCACAAGACCTGGCCGCTGGAAGGGGTGCAGTATCACCCGGAGAGTTTCCTCACCGAGATGGGGGAAAAGCTGCTGGCGAATTTTTTGAAGAAATGAGAAATGCGTCGTCGGCCCGATATAATAATGCACGAATCATGAGCCTCACCGACGAATCCAACCCATTGCCCGATATCCACCCCACAGGCGAACGCCGCGCGGAGCTTGAACGCATTCGCGACGCGGTCTGGCCTCCCAACGAATCCGCCGAAGACCGCCAGGCCCGAATTGCCCGCAACTTGGCCGCGCTGGATGAATTACGGCAGATGCCCAAATATCATCTGACCGCGGATGATTGGAAACTGATCGATCAAGCTTCATTTCTTGACCATGGCGGAGAATCGTGACTTCTCCCGGGCTATCGGCTTTGCCGTTTGGCACTGAGATTCTCATTGACGCGAATGTTGCCACCTACGCCCTTCAAGGACGCTCCGTTCAATGCGCGGACCTCCTCATACGATGTGCGAATGGCGAACTTTCGGGATTCACGACAACCGACGTCATGTCTGATGTATGCCACCGACTCATGCTCACCGAAGCGGCCGGACGGGGACTCATCAGCCGGCCAAATGCCTCCAGTCTCCAGGGCAAGCCCCATGTCGTTCGCCAACTCGACGATTACTGGAAACGCCTTCTCAAGGTCGCGGCAAGTGGTATCGCCGTTCTTCCGCTCGATGAATTCAGATTCGTTCGTGCCCATCAACTCCGGCGATCATTCGGCCTGATGACCAACGACTCCCTCCTCCTCGCCGCCGCTGAAGTCTTCGGCATCGCCTCCCTCGCCACCAACGACGCCGACTTCGACGCCATCCCCTGGCTCACCATTTACAAACCCACCGACCTAGCCCCGCCTCCAGCCCCGTAATTGACATTTCCCCCCGCCGCCCCCAAAAATCTCCCCATGCCCACCCGCACCGGCCAATTCTCCATCGGCTTCCGCCGCAACAACTCCCCCTGGCAGGCCGACCTCCCCGCACTCCTCCAATGGGCCGAACAATCCGGATTCCAGGCCATCGACCTCACCCAATCCACCCCCGCTGAAGTCCGCGCCGTTATCGCCTCCGGCCTGCGCCTCGGCACCGTCGACCTCCTGGAAATGGGCAAGCTCCTCGTCGCCGACCCCGCCCAGCGCCGCCAGCGCATCGACCGCAACATCGCCTACCTCCGCGAAATGTCCGAGGCCGGCGCGACCACCTTCTTCACCGTTCTGCTCCCCGATGACTTTGCCATGAAACGCTCCGACGCCTACGCCCTGGCCGTCGAAACCATTGGCCCGCTGGCCGATGCCGCCGCCGCGCTGAACGTCCGCATCGCCATCGAAGGCTGGCCTGGCCCCGCGCCAACCTACCCCGCGCTCTTCTGCACGCCCGAGACCGTCCGTGCCCTCATCCGCGACACCAATCCGAAATCCATCGGCATCAACTACGACCCCTCGCACCTTATCCGCCTGGGCGTCGACCCCGCCCGCTTCCTCCGCGAGTTTCTTCCCGGCGTCTTCCACGTCCACGCCAAGGACACCGCCCATTTCCCCGATGCCATCTACGAACTCGGCCTCTACCAGGACAGCGCCTTCACCTCCCCGCACAAGTTCGGCCAGCACGCCTGGCGCTACACCCTCCCCGGCCAGGGCGTCGCCCCGTGGCCCGAACTCTTCTCCATCCTCAACGAGTCTTCCTACGCCGGCCCCGTCAGCATCGAACTCGAAGACGAGAACTTCCACGGCTCGCCCGAATCCGAAAAACTCGGCCTCGCGCTGGCGCGCGAATTTCTCGCGATGCGCGCCTGATCTTATTAAAATCCCGGGATGCCTAAAAGGACCTCCGCCCTTGCAAAGCCCAATCCCCGGCGGCTGCTCGCCGATCTGCGTCAACTGATCGCCCATTCCCGCCAGGACGTTGCCCGGCAGGTCAATGCGACCCTCGTGCAGCTTTACTGGCGCGTCGGTCAGCGCATTCGCGGAGACATTCTGAAAAACAAGCGCGCCGAATACGGGGAACAGATTGTAGCGACACTGTCGCTACAATTGGCCGACGAATTCGGCCCGGGCTGGTCGCGCCACAATCTCGCGCGGATGATTCGTTTCGCCGAGGTTTTCCCCAGGCCAAAGATTGGACAAAAGCGATATCCGCGTGGCCACCTACTGGACCGAAATGCTGCCAAAGAGCCTGCTCCAGCGCAAGCTCCGCCAGGCCCTGCTTCACGCACGGGACCGCCGGCAAAACTCGCGGCTGTTGCCCGAAGGCGGGAAACTTGAAAGCGGCCAGCGCCATGCGCGTTGACAGAAGCGCGATGCGGCCGCCCCGCGCTGCCGTTTCGCAACATACATCGCATTGCGACTATATAAATGAAAAACGCGGATCATCCCAGGTACTCTGGAATGATCCGCGCTAGAAAGGAGCTACCTGCCCATCATCATGCCAGGCCGCGCACGCGCCATCATAGCGCCAGCCACAAACCCGGCCCCACCCGATTCATTTCTTCTTTCGCGACCTCGCGGTGAATCTTCTTCAGTGAATCTTCTCCGCGAACTCCGCGTCTCCGCGGTGAATCCGCATCACGCCGCTTCGGCGATGCTTTCATCCGCCAGCCGCATCGTCGGGCCGGCCTTTTTCGCCTTCTCGATGGCCGGAGCCGCCTTCGCCAGCAGGGCCGCCATGCTCGCCAGCGCGGCCGCATCGTCCTGGCTGGGAATCTGCGACTTGATCGCTGCGCATTCGCGGCTCAATTCCGCGATCTGGGTCTTGTGCTCGCCGAGGCGCCCTTCGAGCTCGCTCTTGGCCGACTCCAGTGTGCGGATCTTCTCGCCCTGGCGGTTGATCATCGATTCGGTCGCCTCGCGGGCCGCTTCCAGCTCGGCGATCTTGGCCGTCAGGGCCGCGATCTCCTCGCCCTTCTTGCCGATCGCGCCCTTCTGATCCTCGATCGTCTGCTCGTGCTGGGCGATTGATGACCCCTGGCTGACGATCGTCTGCTGCTGCGTGCGAATCTTCTCCGCATCCACCTTGACGCGGTTGGAAAGCTGAATGATCACGCCCTTGGCTTCATTGAGCGCCTGGGCGAATGACATGGTGCTGTCTTGTTGCATGGTGTAACTCCAATCGACTCACGGTCATAAAACGTTCGGCCCATAACGAACAGGACCGATGCAGGTCAGGCCATCGACGACCCTCGACGTCCTGCTTCTAAGGTATTTAATCGGTTTGGTAATCTGGGGGGTTTAGGGAAAGTATAGAGAAAATTTTGGGGCCGATAACCATGAGGTAAGGGGGGCTGGGAGGGGAGGGAGGGGGGACTGATGAATAATGAAGGATGAAGGATGAATGATGAAGGAGGAAGGATGAATAAAGGACGGGATGACCGCGGTGGTCTACTACGCGATCTGGGGATGGATGCCCACGAGAGATGAAGGCATGCGCGCCGGGGTGTTCTGCCGGACGGTTCGCAGATGGGGCGGCGCTCCGCACCTACCGCGCAATCACCAGGCCGCCGGCGTTAAGCGGTTAAAATCCCTGGCAGCGATCGAGCGCCCTCCGGGGCGAAGGCATGGGACCGGCGATGGGATGATCGATCGATCTAAAAGCTGACGCCCGTGATCGCCGCTTCGAACACCATCGCGCCGTTGACGATGCCCTGGACGTTGCAGAAGACTCGGCGGTGGCGTTCCCAGAGTTTCTGGCCGAGGATGTACATTCGGCAGCCGGGGGTGACCTGGCCGCGGAATTTGACGCCGTCGACTCCGCCGAAGCCGACGAAGCCTTCCCAGTTGAGGATCTTCTTGGTGTAGAAGGAGGCGAGTTGGGCGGCGGCTTCGATCATGATGACGCCGGGGAGCAACGGGCGGCCGGGGAGGTGGCCGGGAACCCAGAACTCATCGGCCCGGACATCCTTGTAGCCGATGATCTGGCCGGCCTCCGGCTTGGCGTAGGAGATTCCGTTGAGGTGCTCCATGTCGCCGCGCTGGGGGTTGACGGCGCGGATCGCCTCCTGGTCGTAGAGGATGCGATCGAGGTCGATGCCATTGATGTCGAAGAGGAATTGCGGAGGCATAGAGGGGAGGGTGAGGGAGATGAGGGGAGAGGCTGGAGTCAGTCCATCCAACAGGTAGCTGGGGTTGGCCCAACAGGAAACAGGACGGGGCGAACACAAGGGTTCGCCCCGTCGATAATCAGCGGCCGGATCGGCCGTCCAATGTCAGGGAGCAGCAAATAGCGGATGAGGCCGCCGGTTACGGGGCGGGAGGCGTCGGAGCGGCGGGAGCGCCTTCACCGGCATCGCGGCCTTCGAGGATCTTCTGCCGCACTTCCTGGGCGGCGGCCTTGATCTCCTGCATTTTTTTGCGAACGCGCGTGCCGGCGGCCTTGTTGCCGCCGATCGCCTTGTTCACATCGTCTTCAACTTCCGCCACGAGCATCTTCAACTTGTCGTACTCAACCATGTTAGGTTTCCCTTCGGTGTTAATGGTGAAAAAAATGCTACTGGAGGGGGGCTATTGTGTCAAATGGGGCACAATTGCGATAGGGGGAATTTTGAGTTGCGAGTTGTGGGTCGCGAGTTGTGAGTTGTGAGTTGCGAGTTGTACAGGAACCTGCGCGGCCGCGCGGGACCGATTTCGCCTTCTTCCAATCCGCAATCCGCAATCGCCAATCCGCAATAAAAAAACCCGCAATCGCCAATCCGCAATGGGGAAATCCGCAATGGGTTCACTTCCCCGCCTTGGTCGTTTCCAGGAACGCCATGATCGACGCCAGATCGTGGGAGGTGTATTTGTCCATCAGGCCGACGGGCATGATCGAGGTGTCGCGCTTGCCGCGTTCCTTGATGTCTTTTTTCTTGATCACATTGGTCTGGCCGATGATGTTGCGGATTTCGACTTCATCGCCGGCCTCGCGGACGACGAAACCATCGTAATCTTCATCGTCGGTGGTCTTGAACCACTGAGTTTCGAAGCCCTGCGAGATCTTGGCGCTGGGCTTGAGGACCGATTCCACCAGCTCAGGGCGGGTGTAGCGGATGGCGATTCCGCCCAGGAAAGGGCCTTTGGGCTGCTCATCGACACTGGTGGTGTGACAGGCGGTGCAGCCGACCTTGACGAAAAGCTCGCCGCCGAGTTTCGCATCGCCCTTGTCGGCAATGACGGCGGCGAGGACCTGCTCGTATTTGGTTTTCTCGATGAGCGCGCCGCCGGTGGTGCCGGTTACGGGAGTTTCAGAGGAGGCGGTGCCGCCTGCGCCTTTGATGAGGCCGAGAGACTTAGCGGCGAGTGTGGCGGCGGAGGCAACTTCGGGGTTGGTGGACTTGATCAGCTCGCTCACCTTGGCGTTGTACGCATCGTTTTTCACGGCCGCGATGCCCTTGAGGAGGCTGGCGGCGCGCTCGGGGGTGGCCCAGGCGGAATCGACGGCTTTGATGGCGGCCGGGCCGTTCTTCTCCTTGGCCAGCAACTTGTGATTGGCGAGATTGACCAGGAGGGCGTAGGCGGCGGTGCGCTTGGTGGCATCGGGGCCTTCGGCGATTCTCACCAGAGTGGGGATGCCGGGGGCCAGGCGGGTATCGCGGCTGATTTCGGTGAAGGAGGCGAGGAGGTCCTTATCGGGGGCGGGGGCGGCGAGGATCGCGCCGAGGGAGGCGGCCAGGCCATCGATGGCGGCCGGGTTTTTCGTGTTTTTCTGAAGCAGGCGCAGGGCTTTGATGCGCGTGGCGGGTTCTTCTTTCGGCGAAGCGGCGATGCCGGCGACCATGCTGATCTGATCATCGCCCAGTACGCCGCGGGCGGCGAAGGCTTCGAGGAGGACGGGTTTGAAGCTCGGGTCCTGCGCGGCCATTTTGACGAGCATCTGGGTAAGCTCGGGGAAATCGACTTTGTTCTTCTGTAAGTCCATCATCAGGCCGCGAACGATCTCGGGCTTTTCGGTGGCGAGGGCAGATTGGAGAATCTGGCGAACTTTGGCGGTGCCATCCCAGTCGGCGGTTTTGAAGTACGGGCCGGAGGTATCGGGGCGCGTGCCCCACCAGGAGCCGTTCCAATCGGCCTCGCGCGAATGCAGGCGGGCGAGGGCGCGGTAGATGCCGGAGCGAATGGCGGGGTCTTGAATGGTCTTGAGCTTGGCATCGAGGGCGTTGACGACTTTGACATCGTGGATGGTTTGCAGGGCGCGGAGCAATCCCGGCGCGAGGCTGGGGTTGGAGGTATCGAGGGCCTTGAGGCAGGCATCGGCGGCCTGGAGATCGGCCAGGGCGTTGATGGCGGTGTGCATCACCAGCGCATCGGGATCGGCGACGAGGGGGATGATCTGATCGGCCAGTTCCTTGCGGCCGAGATGACCCAGCGCCCAGGCGGCCACCAGGCGCACGCGCGGGTTTTTGTCGGATAGGCCGGAGACGAGCGGCTCGGTGGGCGCGGATGAATCGTTGGGCGTATCGCCGAGGGCGCGGAGGGCGAACTCGCGGATGGAATCATCCTTGGAAAGGTCGGCAAGGGCCTGGCCGGATTGCGGGCCGAGAAGCTGCTTGAGCGTGAAGATGGCGGCGGTGCGGACGGCGGGAGAGGCCTCGCGCGCGGCGGCGATGGCGATGAGGGGCTTGGTGAAAGGAGCGGAGGATTTCTTGCCGCGGAAGAGGATTTCGCGCTGGGCGGCGAGGCGGGCGACGCTGCTGGGCGAGCCGATCACTTTGACCAGCTCATCATCGGTGATCTTCTTGAAATCGGGGACGGCGGCCGGCTTGAAGCCTTTGGGGGTGACGCGGAGGAGGAAGCCGACATTATCGCCCGAGTAGGAAAAGCCGCCGTTGGCCCAGGAGGTAACGAAAATTCGCCCGGCCGCATCGGCATCCATATCGGTCGCCCGAGGCACGCTCATCCAGCGCTCGCGCTCGGCCTTGTAACCCGCGCCGGTGGCGGTGAGCGGGTGATAGTCGATCACCGAGTTACCCCATTCAACCGTGTACAGCCCATTGCGAATCGGCCCGCCGATGGGCTCATCGAGAAAGAGCGCGCCGACGGGTGAGCCGCCGCCGTAATCGGCCAGGGGTTGGACGATCTCCTCGCCGAAGTGGAGGAACTTGGAGGGATAGCCGTACTCGCCATTGGGGATGATGTAGGAGAGGCGATCGTTCCAATTGTCGCCGTCGTTGGTGTTATCGCGGGTGAAGACATCGAGGGTCGGGCTGACGGCGACATCGCAGATGTTGCGCTGGTGATGGGAATAGTGCTCCAGGCCCGTGCCATCGAGGCGGATGCGCATCACGCCGCCGCCATGGATGGAGACGATCTTCCCATCCTTTTGAACCGCCTTGAGCGCGCCGAAATCGCCCATGGCGATGTACATCCAGCCATCAATGGCCACGCGGAAGCCATTGGTGGTGTGATCGGCGCCGCGGGATTTGACGGTTTCCTCGGTGGAGATTCCGCTGACAAGCCGGGTTTCCGAATCGGCCACGCCATCGGGCCCGACGTGATAGGATGTGATCGAAGGCGGATGCAGCACATACAGCGTCGAGGTCGAATTATCGAAATACAACCCGCGCGGATTATCCATTTTGGCGACGACGATCACCTGATCGGCCTTGCCATCGCCATCGCGATCGATCACCTTCACGACGCGCCCTTTGCCCGGGCCTTTGCCGAGCGAGCCGTTCTCATCGATGGCCACATAGACTTCGCCATTGGGCGTGGCGGCGACGGCGGTGGGGTACATCACCTGCGGGGGCATGGCCATGACGGTGACATCGCAGTTGGCCGGGCCTTTGATGGATTTGAGGATGGATTCTTCCGTGACGGGGGGTTTGTCGGCTTTGGGCTTGTCCATCTTTTTGGGATCGGCCTTGGCGGCGGCGAGGGCATTGGCACCGCCGAGCAGGCTGGGGAGCGTGCAAAAAGAGGCAAGAACCAGAGTAGAGGCCGCCGACAGCGCGGCCAGTGTGCGCAAGGAGTGCTTCATAGTTTTTCTGGAGTGGGTGAAACCCGCAAAGGCTCAACGTCTCGATGGAATAACTGCGCGGAGGCAGGGTTGGGGCCTGCATCACGATACGAGTGAGTATACGGCGGGGTGGGGAGGATGTTGAGGCGCTCGGGTGGCTTGGCCGGTGGCTTGGGCTTGGGTGGCATGGGTAAGGCTCTAAGGCCTTACCCGTGTGAATGGTGAGACATTCCATTGGTGAATGAAACTGGACTCTCCATTTGTGGATGAAGCTAGACTATTCATTCTCAGCCCTTTCTCCCTGCTACACCCACGGGTAAGGCCTTAGAGCCTTACCCATGCCACCCATCATTTACCCCATCGCCCGCGCCACATCCGCCAACCTCTGATGCGCCAGCTCACACGCGTAATCCACCCGAATCGCCCGCCGATATCCTTCGATCTTCGCGGCCGGGTCCTGCATCATGTCCGCCGCCGCCAGGTACGGCGCGTGCAATCGCTCCCACATCTCCATCACTTCGGCGAAAGTTTTCGTATCGCCCTTGCGCACGCCGGCGGGGAGCTGGCTCTCACTCAATACGATGCTGTGCGGGGGCACTTTTGACAGGAGCTGATCGATCGACTGCTCGACCACCGGGGGCAGGAGCACATCCTGAGTGGTGACGATCACGATGGCCTTGCCCGCGCCGATGGGGTAGGCGGCCGCGAGAAAAGTCTCGACGTAGATCCCGCGGGTCTCGGCCAGTTGGCGGACCTGCAGTGCCGGCTCGATCGTACCCCACCCCGCGATCAAAAACTGCCCATGCGGATAATTCGCCAGCACCTGCGCCGGGTCGATGACATCCGCCGGCCCTTCGGCGACCAGATCGAGGGCGACGATCCCCTCGCCGCAGCGCTGGCGGCGCTGGCGGCGGGCTTCCTGGAGGGGCATGTAGAGGCGGGAGAGGGTGTCGAAATCGCCGGCCTCGACGGCCAATCGCTCGGCCAGGGTGAGGAGACGCTCGGCCTCCCAGTAATGCGTGGCGATGAGCTCGGCCGAGGCTTGCTCGCAGAGTTGCTGGAGGTCGGTGGGGGGGCTGTTCATCTGGGGGCAATGTCAAAGGCGGGATGGGAAATGTCAAATGGGAGGTGGGTGGGATAGTGGGATAGGCGGTGAGGAGGGTCATTCGCCAATGCCGCGGACCCCTCACCCTCGCCCTCTCCCACGCGGCGTTTGAGCGTTCCGACTATGACATCAAACGTGCGCCGCTTGGGAGAGGGAGTAAGTGGGTTCACACGGGCAGGATGCCCGTGCTACGCGATTGCTCGGGCGCTTTTTCCTGGTATTCGAAGAATCGCTTGAGCTTCAGGAAATGCTTTTCGTAGAGGTGCCAACTAACCCATCCCAGGGCGACCGAGCCGGCCAGGCCGATGGCGAGAAAGCAAAACGTTCCCGCCACGCCGGAATGGGTCCAGCCGGCCAGGCGCTGATAGGACAAATGCTCGTTCATGACCGATTGCAAAAAGGGATGCAAAACGTAGATGGCGTAACTGTATTTGCCGAGGGTGCGCATGATGGGGTTATCCAGGGCCAGCCGCAGGGGATGGCCGGGCGAGCGGGTGAGGACGAGGATCATCAGCGCCCCCATGAGCAGGGCCATCAGGGTGCCGCAGAGAACGAAGACCTGGAGATCGGCGTTCCAGGTGGCGGCGAGAATGGCGATGGCGATCAGCAGCAGCGGCGCGGCCAGTTTTTTGACGAAGGCGCTGGCGGATGGGCTGCGGGCGAGAATGGCGATCAGGCCGCCGATGGCCAGGGCATCCGCGCGGCAGGGTGTGAGCGTGTAGAAGGCCATCGTATCGCTCTGCTTGAGGAAGTAGCCCAGGCGCGTGGCCAGGGCGATCGCCACCAGCGCGATGCAGGCCGCGATCAATCCGCGCCGCGGCAGGAGGAACACGATCAGCGGCCAGAAGAGATAGAAATGCTCCTCGACCGCCAGCGACCAGAAATGATCCATCTGCACCCAGCCGGCGGAGAAGGAGCGCTCATCGGTGCTCATGCTGGTGAAAATATTGGTGCCGTAAACCCAGAGCCAACCCTGGCGCTGCTGGAGCGTCTGGAATTCCGGAGATGAGGCGCGATGGAACAGGGGCAGGAGCACGAAGACGACGATCAGCACGCCGTAGTAGAGCGGGAAGATGCGCACCGCGCGGCGGGCGAGGAAGTTGCGGAAGTAGCGCGGGCCGTCCTTCGAACTCAGCAGAATGCCGGTGATGAGGAAGCCGCTGAGGACGAAGAACAAATCCACGCCGAAGCCGCCGACCTTGGCGATGCCTTTGACGAGCGTGCCGATGAAACTCTGGCCATCGCCCAGCGGTGTGAAATGGCGGAGGAGGACCAGTCCGATGGCCAGCCCGCGCAGGCCATCGAGGACGGGGACGTGGCCGCGGAGCCGGAGGGGATCGGCCGGCGCAAGGGGGAATGTGGCTTGGGGGGCGGAGGAGGATTCGGGTATGGTCGTGGACGGGGAATCTGCCGCAGCGACCCTCCCCGCCGCATCGCGCGAAAGGGTCAGGAGCCGGGGATCGATGGCCGGCGAATGGGCGGTTTTGGCGGCCGGCGCCTGACCCTGGGAGACGGAATTTTCAACGGAGGACGCTGACATCGAGGCTCCTGAACGCGAATCCACTCGCGCGGCGGCGGCGCAAGTCCCCCGTAGCATGGTTTATCGGCACCGGGTCGGGGCAACTGTTGCAATTTCGGCGGGGGAAGTGGCGCGAGAGAGGGAGCGGGAAGTTTCCGGCCCAAACGCGGACGAGAATACCCGCGCAATGACGCGCGATGCGTCGATTGCCGATTTAATCCGTGGAATCTGTGCCAACCACTGCTGCGATCTCACCATCCCACTCATCCGAGGGCGCACCACCGGCGATCAGCGAGTAGGAATCCCATTCGCGAATCAGGTTGCGAACGACTGCAAGGGCGCGGTCATCATCGGGACGAGCAGCCATCCGCTCACCCCACCCACCCATGCCTCTCCCGCACCTTGATCATCGCCCCCAAAATGTCGTTCCAAGTCTGCTGGTTCATCATCAAACTGTTGGGGAACATGCAGCCGTCCCAGCAGAGGTGTTTGCAGGCTTTGGTCAAATTCCCCTTCTCATCGCGGAGCCAGAAGCCGGCGGCGTGGGGGATGTCGAGCTTGCCGGTGGGGTCGTTGACGGGGCAGTGGCGGCCGGTTTTGTCGTGGGAGCCGCTGCCGTGCACCGTGGCGTTGTTCTGGGCGACGTGGAAATCGAGGGTCCAGGGGCGGAGGGCGGCGGTGAGTTTTTTCAGGGCTTCGTCGAGTTTGCTCTTATCCTTCCAGTCGTAGCCTTCGGGCAGGATGGCATCCTCGGGGGCGTTGTAGCCCATCGTGTAGAGCAGCGTGTGGGCCATATCGGCCTGGAAGCCGACCGTGCCTTTCATATCGACCAGTTCCAGAAGCTGCACCATCCGCCGCCAGGAGTGCATGCCGCCCCAGCAGATTTCGCCTTCGGCGGCGAGTTTCTCGCCGTGATCCTGCGCGACTTTTCCGGCCTCGCGGAAGGTGGCGGCGATTTTCTTCTGATTGGCTTCGGGGTCCTTGTACCAGTCATCCACGCCGCTGGCCGAGTCGATGCGGACCACGCCGTAGGGCCGCGCCCCGAGCTCGCGGAGCTTCTTGGCGATGCGGCAGCCCTTGCGGACGGACTCGACGAATTTCTTGCGGTCCGCTTCATCGCCCATGGCCGCCCCGCCGCCGGTGGGAGGCCAGATCGGCGCGACCACGCTGCCGACGACGAAGTTTTTGGCCTTGATCTTGTCCGCGATTTTTTTCAGGTCCTCATCGGTGATATCGATGTTGATGTGCGGGTCGTAGAGGAAGATATCCACACCATCGAACTTCTGGCCGTTGACCGAAGCCTTGGCGGTCAGGTCGAGCATGGTGTCGAGATCGATGAACGGCTCAGCGCCGGGCGAACCCTTGCCGACGAGGCCGGGCCACATGGCGTTGTGAAGCTTGGGATAGTTGTTGGACATGTCTCACTCCTCGAAATGAAATGGGTTCAGAAATCGAACCACGAAGGCACGAAGACACGAAGAAGAAAATCGCGAGGTAAAATTCCGCGCGGCTGAGAGATTAGAGCGGGGGGCGGGGGGGGAATCAAGATGTGGATATTGCAGGGAATGGAGGTGATTTGACTTCGATGATGTTTGCACGGGCGGGACGCCCGTGTCACGCGGGAGCGGTCCGTCATTTGACGGCGCGATTTTCGGCGGTGGCGGCAATCAGCGCGTCGGCCCATGCCGCGTCATCGGCCGATAGCGATGGCAGCGGGGGTTTGCGGTAATCGATTTCGATGTGATAAGCGCCGTTGCGGTAGACGCGATCGATGAGGGATTGGAGATCGAGGACCGCCTCGGGGTCGGTCTGGCGCAGGGGGATTTTGATCCTGGGCAGCGGGGCGCGCAGGGGCATGGGGTAGATCATGTATTTGATTCCATCCCACGAGCGATGGACGATGGCCTGGTAGTCGGTGCGCGCCCGCGTGGGAATGAGGCTCAACGGCGCCTGCATGACCGGCGAGCCGGCGCGGAGCAGGTTGATTTCGACGAGACTGACGCCCCCTTCCATGAGCTGCCACTGCTTCTTCTGGTATTGCTCGCGACCGGCGCCGGCGAGCTTGTTGCTGAGGGAAATGAACTCGATGACGGTGATGACCCGGCCGCCGCGCGGCTCGACGATTTCGATGAATCCCTCGAAATGATCCTCGTGCTGAAATTCGACAATGATCGGCTCGGCGACGGCCGAGGCGGCGGACGAGCCGGCGGGCTCGTTCCAGCCGGCCGGATGCTCGACGACGCGGACATCGGGATAGAGATTGCGCGACTGCTCGGCGGATAATTCGACGGTGAGCCGCTCATCGATGCGCGCGATCAGGCCGCCGCCGAGCTGCGCCTGAAGATCATCGCACGAATAGGTGCAGAGTTTGTGATGGACATCGCGCCACGATTGCTCGAGGTAGGGGTCCATGCCGGGAAAAGGGCTGCGGGTCATTGGGGATTGCTCCTGCATCGGTCAATCATCCATTATACCCGGTCGCCATCATCGCCGCCCGCCACCACCGCCGCCCGAGGGACGTCCGCCTCCTCCGCCGCCGGGGGAAAATCCTCCGCCGCCGGGAGAGGGGCGATAGGGGGCCGGCGGCGTGTAGCCGGGTTGGGGCGGCTGATACGGTTGGACATTGGGCGCGTACGGGTTGGCGGGCTGCTGCGGGAAGGTGGGGGGCTGGTAGCCGCCGGCGCGGCCGGGCTGGCCGAAATTGGGCTGCGAATAGTTTGGCGGTTGTCCCGGCCGATAGTTCGGTGCCGGGGGCGGGGCGTAGCTGTAATAGTCGGTGCTGTAGCTGCGCGATGATGTGGAGAAGGATGCCGGGCGATACGCATAGCGCGTCGATCCATTGCCGCTGGGCCAGCCCATCGATGGAAGCGTGGGCGGGTTCAGGCTCCAGGAGACGAGCATGAAAAGCATGGCGATTCCGCCGGCGGCGCGCAGGCCGTAACTGAACCAGTAGCGGCGGGTGTTCTTGCGGGCTTCGGCCTTTTCCTCGGCGTCGGCTTTCTTGTTTTCGCGCGGGCCCAGGTCGCTCAGGGGCGTCAGGCCGATGCCGCGCTCGATGCGCTCGGCGTGGGTGGTCAGTTCCGCCAGGGCGAGATAGGTCAGATCGTAGAAGCGATCGATGGCCGAGAGGGAAGTCGCATGCACCTCGGCCGGGTCCTGTGGATCGGGGATCTTGCCGACCAGGGCATCGCCGACGGAGACGCCGGCCGATGCGTGCGCGTAGGGGAAGGTCAGCCCCGAAAGTTCGTTGCGCAGCCGCGTGAGAATCTGCACGGCCTCGCGCCCCTCGCCGATGATGCGGTTCACCAGCGGCGGATAAGGCTGGGCCTCATCGTAGACGCTGTAATAGAGATGGATGTTGAGCGATATGCCGCGGAGTTTTTCGATGTCCTGGAGGAAGACCTCCAGGCTCTGGACGAGGATGATCAGTTGGGAAACGCTGCGCCCGGAAACGGCGCGCGATGAGGCGGCCGGCGCCCCCTCGACGATGGCCAGGGCATCGACGGTAAACTCATCCGCGTTTGCGGCGGCGACTTCAGTTGCATCGGCCCACGGCGGGGTCTGCGCCAGTTGCAGCGCGGCCGTGAGCCGACGGCGGGCGGCGCTCTCGAAGGCGAGCAGTTCGTGCAGCGAGCGCAGGCGGAGCGGGTCGTGCTTGCCCACTTCGCGCGCGGAGGTGTTGCTCAGCTTATTGGCGCCGCTGGAAGAGAAGATCGATGCCAGGCGCACCTTGGAGCGATTGATCACCACGGCCGCGTTGGAGGCTTCGTACTGCTCCGATGCAGCGCCCGCGCCCTCGGCCAGGCTGAGCATCTCCTCGCGAGCCGACAGCAGATCCTGAATCAGCGCATCGGCGTAATCGGGAACGGCCGGTGAAGACGCATCGGGGCCGGGGAGGATCGGGCGGGTGGCGGCCGCGCCGTGGCGGAAGAATCGGCGCAGGGCCTTGAAGGATTCCTTCTCGCCGGCGCGCTGCTCGACCAGCTCGGCGGTGGGGACGAGTTTTCCTTCATCGAGCCCCTTGCCGAGGACCGTGCGATAGAACGCCTCGGAGGCTTTTTTGCAGAGGACCGGGAAATCCTGAAACAGATGCTTGGCGGCGACATCGCAGGCGACCAGGCCGTGCGCGCCGGTGGCGTTGACGTTGGCGACGCGGTCGTTGTGGCAGGGATGGGTGTCGAACCAGCTCGTTTTCTCCCCATCGAGCAGTTTGAGAATATCATCGCGATGCTCGGCCAGTTGCCTGGCGTGCGCGACGATCAGGCGGGGAAGATCATCGGCCAGCCGGCGCTGCTCCCAGGCATCGGCCAGATCGTGGCGGGCGCGGCGGCCGGCGATGGAGAGGAACATCATCAGCTTGGACGTGATGAGGAACTCGCGCATGCCGGCGACGTGGGCCTCGATGCGGTCGGCATCGTATTCCATCCGCCGCAACACCCCGCAGGTGAGCAGTTCGCCGGTGACCATCATCAGCCAGAGCACGCCCCGCGCCGCCTCGACCAGCCAGGCGGCGGCCCAGAAAATGAATCGACCCAGGCGCGAGCGAGCCCGGCGCATCCGCGCCAGTTTTTCATCGAGGCGATCGCGCTCGAAGACAATCTTCGCGAAAAACGCGACCATCATGCGGATCAGGTAAGAGCCTTTCATGCCGCCGCGCTGGTTGAAATGGCCCAGTTCGTGCGCCAAAACGCCCGCGAATTGGCGGACCGTCATGGCGGCCACCAGGGGCAGGCCGACGCGGAGGACCAGATCCTTTCCCAATGGCCCGGCCAGTCCCTTGGCGTATAGCCGCGCGCCGGCGTTGGGCTCGCAATCGACTTCAATCAAGACCGGCCGGCGCGCGCCGGTGGCCTCGCATAATTTGCCGACGAACTCGAAGAGCAGCGGTTCATCCGCCGGCCGAAGGGTCACGATGGCGCTGTCCTCCGCCTTGCGACGAAAGAAGACCGGCTTGATCAGGAAGAGCATCAGCATCCCGCCCAGCAGCGCCATCGGCAGATGGAAGAGAAAATAAGGGCCATAGCGCAGGGAAACGAAAGTCTGAAACAGATGCCAGACCATCAGCCAGCCCAGGAAGGCGACCATCGCAAAATAGGCCGCGCCGATGACGATAAGGAAGCAGGCCAGGCCGCCCATCGCCCAGCCATAGCCGGTGGGCGCTTCGACTTCGGGCACGCGGACGTTGAGCGCGCCGAGGATGGCCTCCGGGTTCCGCGAGGCAACCTTTTTTGAAACGGTTCTGGCAGACCCTGCCCGCGTCTTACCGGCCGGTGACGGTGAAATGCTGCCCATGCTGCCCCGCTGGTGAAATGTCCCAGGAAAAACGCCTCCACTGGCACCCCTTTCGCGGTGGTGCAATGGCCGCAAGACGATACCAATCGCGGTATCGATTGAGCAAGATAATTATTGATCGGCGGATCGTGTGAGCATGGAGGAGATGCCATATCAACAAAAACCGCCGGCCGACACTTTTGGTGCCGGCCGGCGGTAGAGCCTTGCGAATCCTTTCGCATCTTCCCTGATCTGGCGCTCCCTCCTTTTGAAATCCTTCCCCCCGTCCGTCCCTAGATTCGTGGCGGGGCGATCGGCGTTACCGCCTGGGTCGCCACCAGTTCTTCCAGAAATTCCGCGAGGCCATCCTCGGCGTTGGATTTAATCACTTTATCCGATACGGCGATCGCCTCGGGCTTGGCGTTGCCCATGGCGACACCCAGCCCGGCATTCTTGAGCATGGGCAGGTCGTTGATGTCATCGCCGATGGCGATGATCTGCTCGGGGAGAATTCCATGCCGGCGGGCGACGTGCAGAATGCCTTCCCATTTATTGACGGCCGGGTCGAACACTTCCATCACATCGACCCCGTAGGCCGGGACGTGAATCGTATGGCAGACGATCCGGCCATTGAATTTCTTGATGAGGGCAGCCTGAACGGTCTTGGCCTGTTCCGGCTCGGCGACGATGCCGATGCGGACGGTATGCTCGTGGGGATGATTGGCCAGGCCTTTGGTCATGTGGACACTGGCGTGGGTGACCTTGAGCCACTGGATCGTTGCGTGGTTCAGGGCGACATCATCGGTGATCAGGTAATCCACGCCCGCCATCCCGGTATCCTGGAGGGCGAGGGCGGCCTGGCCCATGGATTCGATCACCGCGCACAGTTCGCGGGCCAGTTCGGGCTGCATGCAGGTGCGGTGGAGGGTGAGGCGCTTTTTGGTATCGACGACCATGGCCCCGCCGACGAAGACGGCGGTGTCATAGTGGGCGACTGCATCGAGAACCATCTGCGACTCGGTCATGTTCCTTCCGGTGGCAAAACAGATGAGCAGGCCGGCCTTGAGCGCGGAATGGACGGCAAGCTTGGTGCGGGGCGTGACCCTGCCCTCGGGTGAGAGGAGAGTGCCGTCGAGGTCGATGGCGATCATGCGGTACTGCGGCATGTCTGTTTTGATGGGGAGCAATGTACGGCGCGGTTCGGAAATTTCAACTACATTTATGGCTCGCGACGGGTTATCCACACAATTAGTGGTATTTCGGAATGCTGAATGATGAATTCTGAATGCTGAATGGAAGAGGATGGGGGCAGTCGGCAGACGGCGATGGGGCCGCTCGACTATCCGCTTGATTTTATCGAAAAAATCTCCACTTCAATGTCATGGAACCGCGTTGTTTGGCCGAGCGTCATTTCCATGCCTTGTGCAACCCTTTTGGAGGCCTGATTTTGCGGATGGATGCCGCTCGTAGTAGCCCAGATGCCGCTCGATATTGACCCGCTCGGTCTCGATGGAATCGGGTGGGCCGTGGGTGAAATATTGGAGGACGGTGGGTTCGTGATAGATCCGATGCAGCGCGGGGGCGTCGTCTGGGGTGAGCTTGCGCAAATGGAGGCGGGCGGTTTCGAGCAAGTAGAATATCACTTCATCTGACGATTACGCCAGTCGAGAGTCTCCACGTGCAATCGCAAATTTGTCAAATATCGCCGGGCTGCAATCCAGTGCTTTTGGAAATTCGTGAAAGCATACTCGGGCCGATTTCATCCCGATCATCGAACGCGAACACATAATCCAACCAGCCCGCACGCTCAAGAACCTTGTGCGACCCAGATTGCCGTTTGAGGGTCCAACCAATTCGAATCAGCGCGGCGAGCACTCGCGCTGCGCGAGCAGATTTCCACCGGCTCACGCCGGCACCTTGAAAACATCCGTCATCTCGGGAACGATTTCGCCATGTTCCAACCGATCTGCAAGAACTCGAAGCGCCAGCGCTTTGGCAGCAGAAATAGCCTCTTCGCGAGTCGAACCATAGGACAATACACCAGGCAACTCGCAGATCTCGGCGATCCAGCGGCCATCTTCTTCCCGATCAATTTCTATGTCGAATCGCATTTCACTTTCTCCTGCTAACACACATTATACGTCCACGACCTCATCCGTGCCGCTAGAATTCTCCGCCGCAACCCGCGGCATCAAAATAATATTATCAATCAGCCGGGTCACACCCACCCGCGCGGCGATGGCGAGGACTGTTGGCGCTTCAATGCGCTCCACGGTTTTCAGGGTTTGCCAATCGACAGTTGCGACGTAGTCGATGCTCAGGTGCTGTTCCAGCAGAGGCCGCTGGGCGGTGGCGGCCAGGCGGTTGGTCTGGTCGATCCCCGATTTGAACTCGGCCATCGCCAGCATCAACCCTCGGATGATGGAGAGGCCTTTAGCGCGGTCTTCGGGGGTTAAGTACTGATTGCGGCTGGACATGGCCATGCCATCGGGGTCGCGGACGGTGGGGCAGGCGATCACTTCGATTGGCCAGTCGAGCGCTTCGACCATGGCCTGGAGGATGCGGAGCTGCTGGTAATCCTTCTGGCCGAAACAGGCGACATCGGGCTGGACGATATTGAAGAGCTTGGCGACGACCTGGCAGACGCCGCGGAAATGGTTCTGGCGATGCTTGCCTTCGAGGATCGAGGAGAGTGCGGGGAGATCGACGATGACATCGGGGATGCCCGGGCGGTAGATTTCCTCGGGCGGCGGGTTGAAGACGAAATCGACGCCGGCGGCCTCGCATTTCTCCAGGTCGGCGGCGATGGGGCGGGGGTATTTGTTGTAGTCTTCCTTGGGCCCAAACTGGGTGGGGTTGACGAAGATGGAGACGGCGACGGCCGGGGCGTTGTTGCGGGCGTGGGCGACCAGGGACATGTGGCCGGGATGGAGCGCGCCCATGGTGGGCACGAGGGCGAGTCGGGGGAAGCGCTTGCGGAGGGCGCGGCAGTCTTCGATGGTGCGGACGATTTCCATGGGGTCTTTGTGGGGCGAACGTGGATATTTGTCAATCGGCAGGGGCGGGCGGGGGAACCGCGGGCAGTTCCAATTCGCCGGTGACCACCGTAAAATGGCGCCTGCGGTATTTTGATTGCGGGAGTTCGGTCGAGACGATTAAATGGCGGATAGAATGCGGTGCGTCGACGCGCGGTAACCCAGGCCGGGGCGGAGCGTTCATGGCGATTAAAATGCAATGCCACCAATGCGGGAAGGTTGCCCAGTTCTCCGGGGGCGACACCGGACTGACCGCGCTCTGCATCGCCTGCGGGGCCCGCTTCACGATACCACCCGAATTGGCCCGGCAGGACCCGCCCGATATGCCCCCCCTGCCCGCCGGCGCGCCTGCGCTGGCGAAAAAGACCGCGCCGACCGTCCCGGCCGGAGCGCCGCCCGTGCCGGCAGCGCCGTTTCCACCCACGCTGACTTCGATGGCGCTGCTCGGACCGGCGGGAGGCGGATTGGCCGCACTGCCGCAGCCCCGGGTTGCGCCCGGCGCGGCGCTGGTGCCGGGCGGCAAGGTGCAGGAGGTCTCGCCCGATGAAATCGCCATGGAGCTTGCCCCCGCTCGGCGCGGTATCCTGCTTGGGTTGCTGGGGGCGGCCGTGGTGGTGATTGGAATTCTCGGGGCGGTGCTTTATTTCACCAGCCGGCCGACCTGGGAAATGACCCACGCCGGCGAAATTCGCGATCTCAAATCCCGCGCCGAGCAACTGGTGGTCGCCAATCGCCTGGCCGATGCCTACCAGGTTTATCATCAACTCGACGATCTGACGGCCGATCAGACCATTCAGGATTCGCATCTCAAGGCCGAGATCGCCGATGCCCGCAAGAAGCGCGACGAGCTGTTCGATGCCTTGTTCAAGCAGGCCAAGGGGCAGTACGCAGCCAAAAACGCGCCGGCCGACAAGCCCAACTCAACGGAGAAGCCAGCCGTCACAACCGGCAACAAGCCGCCGGCCGAGCCCGAGCGCGTAGTCGCGGTTGCGGTAGCGCCGACACCGACGCCTTCCGGGACCAGCGGCGGATCGACGGCAACAGTCACTCCGCCCGCCGTAGCTCCGGCCGTGACGCCCGAACCTGCTCCGGTCAAACCCGCGCCCGAAGCCTTCAAGCCCTCGGTGACGATTCGGCCGCCGGATCAGAAGAATCCCGCGCCGGGCGTCGCCCGCGCGCCGGAGATGCAGCCGGGCGATTTCAATGGCCGATTTCGCCGGCCGACTTTTGGCCGCCGCCGTCCGCAGGCGGGGGATACGATCAGCGATGAAGAGATCGGGCTGGCGATTCAGAAGGCCGTCGATCACCTGCTGGGCCAGTTCCAGAACGGCGAGCTGCAGGGCGCGATGAATAATGGGGGCGGCCGGCGGGGCGGCGATGCCCACGCGGCCGGAACCGATGCGCTGTGCGTTTACGCTTTGCTCCAGGCCTCGTACGCGATCAAGGATGAGCGCCTCAACCTCCACGGCGCGACCATTCGCGACATGATCGCCAAGATGAAGGAAATGCCCATGGAGACCGGGCCGGTGACCTACGCGCGGGCCATCCGCGCCACGGCGCTGGCGGTCACCAATCGGGCGGAGGATAAGGAGGCGCTCAAGGCGGATGTGAACTATCTGCTCAACAGCCACGTCAACGGGTCTTACACCTACGCGGCGACGCGGCGGCCGCAGGGGATGATGTCGGGGCCGAAGGTTTCCTTCGGCGACAATTCCAACGCGCAGTACGGTTTGCTGGGGGTGTGGTCCGGCGCGGAGGTGGCGATCGAAGTGCCGACTGCCTACTGGACGGCGGTGGATGGACACTGGACGCGGGCGCAGTTGGACGATGGCGAATGGGGCTACACCGGCAACATGGGAAATGTCGGCCGCATGGGCGGGAACGGACGTTTGTCGATGACGGTGGCGGGGATCGCATCGCTCTTCGTCACCCACGACTGGCTGGATGCGCCCAAGTACGGTGTATCGGTCGGCCGCGATCCGTTTTCGCCGGCCTTGAAGAAGGGCCTGGACTGGCTGGAGAGCGGCGACAATTCCGTTTCCGACCTGAGCAGCGGCTACACGCTTTACGGGATCGAGCGCGTCGGGCTGGCCTCGGGGTTCAAGTTCTTCGGCAACCACGAATGGTATCGCGAGATGGCGCGGACGGTGGTGGATGCGCAGCAGCCCAACGGCGGCTGGATGGGCTCCTACGGGGCGGATGTGGAGACGGCGTATCACCTGCTGTTCCTGGCGCGGGGCCGGCATCCAGTGCTGATGAACAAGCTGCGCTTCGACGGCTCCTGGGCCAACCGCCCGCGCGATGTGGCCAAC
>JBBRTW010000031.1:0-27590 GCA_038244055.1 Tepidisphaerales bacterium
AACCAGGTTCGCCGCCGTCGCGAACCCATGATCCGCCAGCACGAAAACCGTCGTCTTCTCGCGAATCCCCGCCGCATCCAGCGAATCCAGCACATCCCGAACGTGCCGGTCCGCCAGCGCGATCCCCGTATACCCCGCGGCCGACTGCGGGCCGTAATTGTGATGCAGCCCATCCACCACCAGCAGATGAAACAACAGAAAATTCGGCCTCCGCTCGCGAATCACCCGGCAGGCCGCCGCCGTCCACACCTGATCGCGCAAGGCCGAACTCATGCTCTTGAACGAGGGATCCGTCGGGTCCGTCAGAACCGAAGCCGCCACCAGTTCATCCCGAAGCCGCGGCGTCATATGCCCCACCGAATCGGGCACATCCGGAAAATTATCATCCAGCCCCGCCGCATTCCGCGTGCAGGGCCAGTTGATCGCCGCCGTGCGCAAGCCCGCCTTATGCAGCAGATCGAACACCGTCGGCGCGCCCACCAGATCCGCCTGGTCCCGCGCTGGATCGATCCAGACCGGCTTGCCTCCCCCCGGCCGCATCAGCACGCCATTGAACATCACCAGATGCTTCTCCGGCCGCACCCCCGTGACCAGTGTCGTATGGTTCGGCCAGGTAATCGCCGGATTGGAAACATGCATCCCGCCAGCCGCCACAGTCCCCTGTTTGGCCAGCGCCCGAAGGGTCGGAATCGGCGCTTTCGGATCATCCAGCAGAGTTGCCGGGAAGCCATCGATCGTAATCACCACGACATGCGCCGCGGGGGCTGCATCGGCGGCGCGAAGGGCCGCGGGCGAGATGAGAAGCAGAGCGAAAAGGAAAGAAAGGATTGAAAGTCGCGCCATCACGATTGGCTCCGCTGAAGATAAGAGACATAGTCAATCGGCGTCAGAAGAAGTTTCTCAAATCCCGCGCGCCATGGAGTACCTTAACAACGTCGATGCCGATGGCCGAGCGCCTGTAGAAAATCAGGTAAGATCCAACCGGGAAACTTCGCAATCCCTTTTGCAATTTATCGCGTGTTCGCCCCAACTCCGGAAACTCCACCAATCGGTCTGCGGTCTGGCGAATGTCGTCGACCAATTCATCCGCGGCTCTGATATTGTCCTGCGCGATGTACGACCAGATTTCATCCGGATTTTGAAGTGCGATCGGAGTAAAATGAGCTTTTCCCACGCGTCACCCCTTCACGGCGCGCTCAGCCTCGAGCCGCGCCCGACCGCGTCGCCTAATATCCTCCACAACCCCTGGAGTGAACTCGATGAGCTCACCGCGATCAGCCTGGGCAATGGACTCCGCCAGCGACTGGCGCAGCGCATCCAGATCTATCCCGTCAAGTTCATCGCGACCATGCAAGAGCAACAGCCCGTGAGTGATGACCTCGCTCTCGTCGCGATAAAATCCCATCCGGACCTGCTCCTTCACGTAGTTTTCCGCTTCAGGGCTCAATGTGACATTCATGGATCACCTAGAATTATTATAGTGGACGAATTTCCAGATGGCACGATAAAAGTCCGCCGCCCAGACAATGCCCCCACTCAATGCGGCATCGGAAACGTCCCGCAAAACTCCGCCACCTCGCGCCGAACCTTCTCGAGCGTCCCCGCATCATCCTTGCCGATCAGGGCCCGGTCGATGAATTCGGCCACCATTTCCAGATCCGCTTCCTTCAGCCCGCGCGTCGTCACCGCCGGCGTCCCCAGGCGCACGCCGCTGGTCACCTTCGGCGGCCTCGGGTCGTTCAAAATCGCGTTCTTATTGCAGATGATCCCGGCCTGCTCCAGCGCCTTCTCCGCATCCGCGCCCGTGAATTGCTCGTTGCGGGCCCGCAGGTCCACCAGCATCAGGTGATTGTCCGTCCCGCCCGATTGCAGGCGATATCCCTTCTTCTGCAGCGCCGCCGCCAGCGCCTTGGCATTTTTCACCACCTGCGCCGCGTAAGTCTTGAACTCCGGCTTGAGATTCTCGCCAAACGCCACCGCCTTGGCCGCGATGATGTGCATCAGCGGTCCGCCCTGGCTGCCGGGGAATACTTTCTGATTGATCTTCTTGGCCATCTCCGGATCGTTCGTCAAAATCAGTCCACCGCGCGGCCCGCGCAGGGTCTTGTGCGTCGTCGTCGTCACCACGTGGGCATGCGGGAACGGCGATGGATGCGCCCCGCCGGCCACCAGTCCCGCGATATGCGCGATATCCGCCATGAGCAGCGCCCCCACCTCATCGGCGATCGCGCGGAACTGCGCGAAGTCGATCGTCCGCGGATACGCGCTGTACCCGCACACGATCGCCTTGGGCTTGACCTCATGCGCCTTGCGACGGACCGAATCGAAATCGATCGTCTCGGTCTTCTGATCCAGCTCGTAAAAATCGGGCCTGTAGAAAATGGCCGAGGCGTTGAGCTTCATGCCATGCGTCAAATGCCCGCCGCTCGACAGGTTGATGCCGATGAACGGATCGCCCGGATTCATCATCGCCATGAACGCCGCCAGGTTCGCGTTGGCCCCCGAGTGCGGCTGCACATTGGCGAATCCGCACCCAAAAAGCTGCTTGGCCCGCTCGATCGCCAGGGTCTCGATCTGATCGTAATACTCGCACCCCCCGTAATACCGCGCCCCCGGATACCCCTCTGCATATTTATTGGTCAGGCACGACCCCGCCGCCTCCATCACCGCCACCGACACATGATTCTCCGATGCGATCAGCTCCAGCGTATTCGCCTGCCGCACCTTCTCCTTGCGCACCAGCTCGGCAATCTGCGGATCGGCCTGTTCGAGATTCATCAACGTCTCCAAATCAAGTTTCAACCCTTAATTTAACTGCAAACGCTCATTCTACAGGCAAGAAAAAAAATCGCCACGGAGACGCGGAGGCACAGAGAATGCGAAATCAGCCACAGATGAACACAGATTCACACAGATAAGAAAAATAAGAACAATGTCGGATGACCCGATCTTCATCTGTGTCCATCTGCGTTCATCTGTGGCTCATGTTTTCTTCCTCTGTGCCTCCGTGTCTCTGTGGCGAATTCTTCACGCCATCGCAGCTTTCACCTCCGCGAACGCCCCCACCGCGAATTCCAGATCCTCGCGCGAATGCCCGGCCGAGATTTGCGTGCGGATCCGCGCCTTCCCCTGCGGCACCACCGGAAACGAAAACCCGATCACGTACACCCCCTTCTCCAGCATCTTCTCGGCCATCTTCCCCGCCAGCGCCGCATCCCCCAGCATGATCGGCGCGATCGGATGCGTCCCCGGCACGATATTGAAACCGCGCTCGGTCATGGCCGCCCGGAAATATTTCGTGTTCTCTTCCAGCTTGTCGCGCAGCGCCGTCGAACCTTGCAGCAGGTCGATGGCCGCGATGGCGGCCGCCACGATCGGCGGCGGCAGCGAATTGCTGAACAGATAAGGCCGGCTCCGCTGCCGCAGCATCTCCACCACTTCTTTCCGCGCACTCGTATAGCCGCCCGCCCCGCCTCCCAGCGCCTTGCCCAGCGTCCCCGTGATGATATCGATCCGCCCCATCACCCCATGCAGCTCGTGCGTCCCCCGCCCCAGCTTGCCGGTGAACCCACACGCGTGAGAATCATCCACCATGATCATCGCATCATATTTGTCGGCGAGCTCGCAGATGGCCGGCAGATTCGCGATCGTCCCATCCATCGAGAAGACCCCATCGGTCGCGATCAGCCGAAACCGCGCGCCCTTCGCGTCGATCAGTTTCGCCTCCAGATCGGCCATGTCGTTGTTTTTATAGCGATGCCGCTGCGCCTTGCAGAGCCGCACCCCATCGATGATCGAGGCGTGATTCAGCTCGTCCGAAATCACCGCATCCTCGGCCGCCAGAATCGTCTCGAACAATCCCCCATTGGCATCCCAGCACGAAGAATACAAAATAGTATCCTCCATCCCCAGAAACTCCGACAGCTTCTTCTCCAGCTCCTTATGCGGCGCTTGCGTCCCGCAGATGAACCGTACGCTCGCCATCCCATACCCCCACGTCGCCAGCGCCTCCTGCGCCGCCCTCACCACGGACGGGTGATTCGCCAGCCCCAGGTAATTATTCGCGCACATGTTCAGGATATCGCGCCCGCCGGTAGCGCGGGTTTCCAGATGCGCCTCCTGCGCGGTGGTGATCACCCGCTCGGCCTTATAAAGTCCCGCCGCCCGAACCTGTTGCAATTGATCGACCAGATGCTGCTGGAGTTTTTCATATGCGGTCATTGCAAATTCCTCGCTTGATGGACAAACCCGCTTTCGAAACACAACGCCGCGCGGGTGCCATGCTCAGACCCGCCGCCAATAGCATGGCCAGACGAAGCAGTTTAACTCGGCGGGGATGAGCATGGCACCCAAGCCAATGCGATCGCGCTTTTTCCGCGTCTCGGCGTCTCCGCGGTGTACATCTCTTCCGATTCTCAAATTCTCCCCCCCAGCCACGCCAGCAATGTCCGCACGCCCCACCCCGTCGCCCCCTTCGCGTACAGCGGCAGTTCCTTCTCCGTATCCGCCACCCCCGCGATATCCAGGTGAACCCACGGCACCTTCTTCGCATCGCTCTCCTCATCCCCCGCCCCCGGCAGCGCGAACGTCAAAAACGCCGCACCCGTCAGCGGCGAAGCCCACCGCCCGGCCGAGTTCACGATATCGGCATGGTTGCTTTTAATCATATCGCGCTGATCCTGCCCCACCGGCAGCCGCCACACCTTCTCCCCCGCCACCCCCGCCGCCGCCATCAGCTCCGCCGCCAGTTCATCATCGTTCGAAAACAACCCCGCCTGCGTGTGCCCCAGCGCCACCACGACCCCCCCCGTCAAGGTCGCCAGATCCACAATCGCGGCCGGCTTGTACGTCTCGATCCCCCACGCCAGCGCATCCGACAACACCAGCCGTCCCTCCGCATCCGTATTGGTGATCTCCGCCGTCACGCCGTTATACAACTTGATAATATCCCCCGGCCGATACGCCGTCCCCGAAACGTGATTCTCCGCCGAAGTCAGAATGCCAATCACCCGCCCCGGATACTTCATCCGCGCCAATGCCACCATCGTCCCCAGCACCGCCATCCCCCCGCACTTGTCGTAAATCATATCCCCCATCTTGTCCGCCGGCTTGATCGAAATCCCCCCCGTATCAAACGTGATCGACTTCCCCACCAGCACGATCGGCCCCCCATCCTTTCCCGACTTCCTCCCTGAACCCTGAACCCTGACCCCCGAACCCTTATGCTCCAAAGCAATCAACCTCGGCGGTGTCACCGACCCACTCCCCACCGCCAGAATCCCCCCCATCCCCAATTTCTTAAGCTCTCTCTCATCCAGCACACGACACAACAACCCCACTTCCTTCGCCACCTGCTGCGCCAATTTTGCCAGCGCCGGCGGATTGATCTCATTGCCGGGCCGCGATGCGATGGTCCGCGCCAGATTCTGCCCCTCGGCCATCGCCGCCGCCCGCTCCAGCGCCGCCTTCACCGATGCATCCACACTCTCCACCACCAGTGTCAGCCGAACCCCCTTCCCATTCTCTTTCTCCCCGGCCGACTTGCTCCCCGTCCCCTTGAATTCCTTGAACGAAAAACTCCCCAGCAAAAACCCCAGCGCGATAGACTCCACCGCCGATTCGGCAATCGTCTGCCCCGGCAAACTCTCCTGCAGCGCATCCGGCACGATCACCGTAACATTCCCCAGCTTGTGCTTCTTAGCCGCCCGCGCCACCGCCGCCCCCGCCTCCCGCAAGGTCTGCGCCTTCACCTTCTCCATCGCCCCAAGCCCCACCACAATCAGCCGATGCCCCGCTCCCACTTTCCCCGTCCCCCCGCCCCTCCCCGACCCTTTTACCATCGCCTCATCCACCACCACCTGCACCACCATCTCCCCCGCCTTCACCGGCCCAGCCCCCGCCGAAACAATCGCCTCCACCGCCTTCGCCTCGGCCTGCCCCAAAAACTCCACCCCCTCCGGCGGATTATCCTTCGCGCCCATCACCACCACGGCATCGAACTTGGCCGGGATTCTCGAAGAAAGCTCAATCGTCGCATTCACACTCGTCGGGATCATGGAACCTCTCAAAATTCAAAAGTCGGACGCCGCAGAAATCAATTCGCCACAGAGACACGGAGACACTGAGTTCGGAGCGAGAGAGTAGAAAGCAGAAGGTGGAGAATGCAAGAGCATTGCGTTTCGATGACTTGAGCCGTTGTCCGCATGGTTGTTCCTCCCTTCTTCGTGCAGTTCGCGGCCTTCGTGGTTCATCCTCCGATGCGAAGTGACCGCGAGAAATAATCCTGCCGCATCGCTTTCTTCGCCAGCGCCAGCGTTTCCTCGGCGATGACATTGGCCGCGATCGACCCCTTTTTCAGCGCATCGATCACATCATCCGGCCGGGCCTCGAACTGCTTGCGCCTGGTTCGGATCGGCTCGATGATCGCATTGAGGACTTCGATCAATTTCCGCTTGATCACCACATCGCCGACCTTGCCATTGCGATAGGCTTCCTGTTGCTCGGCCACCCAGGCTTTATCGGTGTTGAACGTTTCGTGGAACGCCCATAGGGGATTCTTCTCGGGGTTGGTTTCGCCGGGATCGGTGGCGCGGAGGCGCTTGGGGTCGGTGTACATGCCCATGACCTTTTTCTGCACCGCATCCGCATCATCGGAGAGGAAAATCGCGTTGTTGAGCGACTTGCTCATCTTGAGCAGTTTCCCATCGGCCGCCGGCGCGCCCAGGCCGACCAGACGCTTGACCCGGCCGAGCTTGGCTTCGATCACCGGCATCAGGCCGCCGGCTTTGACGTAGTCCTTATCCTCCGTATGCGAATCGACGCCGCAGTAGACCTGGTTGAATTTCCGCGCCACCTCGCGCGTGAGTTCGAGATGCGGCAGTTGATCCTCACCCACCGGCACGATCTCCGGCCGAAACGCGAGGATGTCGGCCGTCTGCCCCACCGCGTAGAGCGGGAAGCCGAAGGGGTATTTATCGCCCAGATCCTTGTCCTTGATCTCCTGCGCGAGGGTCGGATTGCGCATCACGCGGTTGAAGGGGATCAGCATGGAGAAGAAAAACGTCAGCTCATCGATGGCCGGGACTTCGCTCTGGATGAACATGCTCGAGCGATTGGGATCGATGCCGCAGGCCAGGTAATCGGTGGCGATTTCCAGGACCGACTGGCGAATATCGTCTGGCCGCTAGGCGCGGGTGGTGAAGGCGTGCTTGTTGGCGATGAGGAAGTAGCAGTCGTACTCATCCTGCAAGGCCAGGCGATTCTCGACGCTGCCGACATAATGGCCCAGGTGAAGCTTGCCGGTGGGGGTGTCGCCGGTGAGGAGGCGTTTCTTCGCGGGAGGGGTGGCGGTCATAGGATGGGAGTTATACGGGGGAGTGGGGCAAAGGAAAACTAAAAACGAAAAACTTAAGGCCGCGGAGCGGGTTGGCGAGTGAACGAAAATGCATTCGCAAAGACGCAAAGGTACAAAGACGCAAAGAAGAAAAGAACGATGAAAGTTGAAGAAATCATGACTTTGCGCTGTTCCCTCTTCTCTGAAACCAATTCTTCTTCTCTTCTCTGCGACTTTGTACATTTGCATTTTTGCGCGCATCTACGTTCGCCATCCAATCCGCGCCTGCATCCAAACCGCGCTCACCGCTTTAAGTTTTTAGTTTTTATTTCTCTTCCCCATCAGCCAATCCAAATACCCCTCAAGCTCCCGCGCCGCCGAAGCGCTGATGCCATCGTTATGCCCGCCCGTCATATGGATGATCTTTTTCTCGCCCGCGTACGCCTCGACGACCTTCATCTGGTTCCACGGCACGACGAAGTCATCATCATCGGCCAGCAGGAAAATGGCCGGGGATTTGACGATCGCGGCGTTGGTGGGGCTGTCCAGTTCGATGGGAATCTGCCACGCGACCGGCCCGGCCAGCAGCCACAGATTCCACCAGCCGAATTTCCCCAGGATCAGGCTGCGCAGCGCGGGGGGATTCTGCAGGATCAACCCCGCCACCGGCCGCTGGCTGGCGACGTAGAGCGCGGCCGTCGTGCCCAGGGAGTTGCCGCCGGTGAGAATGGGTTTGCCTTTGGCAAGCTCGGCCACATGATCGTACACCGCCAGCGCCGCCGGCGCGATGGTGTTCAGATCCGCCTTGCCGCTGGATTGGCCGTAACCGGGATAATTGACCATCCACACTTCCACCGGCCGATCGCGCCAGAGTTGGGCGGCGGAGGAGGCCACCCACTCCGCCCGCGAAGCATTACCGATGAACTCGATGCTGTAGGCGATCGGCTCATTGGCGGCCGCGCCGGGCGAGCGATCGACCCAGACTTCGATTCTGTTTCCACCGCTGCCGGCGCCATGGCCGTCGGAGAGCGGGACGAAAACTTGATGAGCCGAATCCGCATCGGCCGAGCCGGTGCTGGGGAAGAGGATGAGCTTGTTGGCGCAGCCGCCGAAAAACATCAGTAGAGCATACGCCGTCACCGAGACCACGAGGATCGCCCGGCGGCGGGTTTTGAAGAGACGCATGAGTGGGATGATACAGCGCGGGGGTTGGGAGGAGCGAGTCTATTGTGCAGTTGGCACCGCCACATTCCACCGTCAAATCGCTGGCGAGATGCCCGCACCATAAGGCAAAATCGGCGGGTGTCACAACTTGACACCCGACGATTCACAAGCCAATAATAGGTCATGCCCTCCCGATCCAGCCTGAACGTGTCGCTCACCGCCGAGCTCGAAGAGTTTGTCCAGAGCCGCGTCGCCACTGGCCGGTATCAGACCGCCAGCGAGGTGATTCGCGAAGGGCTGCGCCTGCTGGAGCTTCAGGAGCGCGATCGCGACACGGCTTTTGCAGCGCTCAAAACCAAACTTCGCCGGGCCGCCGCGCAGGCCGATCGCGGCGAGGTGGTTAATGGGGAGGAGTTCATTGACAAACTGCTGTCTCGGCTCGCCAAGAGCGACAAAAACTCCAACGCCGCATGAACTCTTTCGAAATCACAACTGAGGCGCAGGATGACCTCGACGCGATCGTCCAGTACATCGCCGCCGAGGCTTCGCCCGAGCGCGCGATCCAGGTCTTGCTCGATCTCCGCGACGCATTCCGCAAACTCGCGGACATGCCGGGGATGGGACATTTCCGGGAGAACCTCCTCGATCGGAGCTATCGGTTCTGGACCGTATATTCCTATGTGATCGCGTATCAATGGAATGTTACGCCGATTCGAATCCTCGCGGTTGTACATGGCGCAAGAGACCTCGACGCGTTATTCGGGCACCGTGAGTTGTAATACGCATCTCGATGCACCCATTCGCCACAAATCTGACTCCAAGATCGTCTTGAGGCCATTGCCCCTCTTGCATCCCCCCCCACCCTCCGCTACACCTTCTCCATGCGCAGGCTCAAAGCCCCACAGCGGCGGGAGCAGTTGATCGAAGTGGCCGGCAAGCTCTTCGCCAAGTGGGGTTACGAGGCCACCACCACGGCCGCGATCGCCGAGGCCGCCGGCGTCACCGAACCGATTCTCTACCGCCATTTCGATTCCAAGCAGGAACTCTTCGTCGCCATCGTCCGCAACGTCAGCGAGCAGACGCTGGCCCACTGGCAGGAGATCATCGCCGGCGAGACCGATTCGGCCCAGCAGATCCGCCGCATCGCCGAGGAGTTCCCCTCCCACGTCCGCCAACTAGCCGATGCCTATCACGTCCTCCATGGCGCGCTGGCCTCCAGCAGGGATAAAAAAGTCCTGGCGGTGATGAAGGAACATTACGCGGCCATCGAGCAATTCTTCGTCCAGATCATCGAGCGCGGCCAGAAAGCCGGCATCTTCCGCCCCCACCTCGACCCCTCCGGCCCGACCTGGCAATTGATCATGACCGGCATCGGCTACGCCATGGTCGCATTGAACCTGCATACGCCGGATCAGACGAGCATTAAGAATGCGATTGAATCGATCCTGCGGGGGATCAGTATTATAAAAGTCTAGAGCCGGATTCACCGCCGAGACGCGGAGAAGTGAATGGAACCGACTTTGGGCAAGCTGAAGCTCGTCAGGATCACGGAACTGGTATTGTCGTTCATTGGCTTTCTCCTGAAACATCTCCTCAATAATCGTCGCTACAGCACGGATTTCCGTTCGCGGACTTGGCGCAGTTGCTCGCGTAACTCCGGGCTGAACCGCTCCAGGTCTTCCGCCAGGAGCAACCCTTCGGCCGCCATCATCAACAACTGCAATACCGCGCTGGACCGCGACATGCCATTAAACAATCTCGCGACCTCTCGATCCCCGTTCTTCACCGCCTTATAAACCGCAAGATATCGCGCGTGCATCCTTTGGCCGGGTTCATTCATCTTCTGCCGCACCGTTTTCAGGATCCTCCCGCACAATCGATCCAGCAACTCGTCGTGAAGAGCCCGAAATGCCTTCCAATCCGACTCTCGAATATCGTGCATAAGCGACCTCCCTCCGAGGCGTCATTATGCAATAACAAAGCCGTAATGGAAAACCAGAAGCCCCGTGAAGTCACTCGCGACGTGACCGCACGGGGCTTTTCCGGCATCGAACCGATTCTATGGGCAACCTGCTCCCGGGCCTGGGCCCGCCTCGGTCCGCTCAGCGCCGGATGCGCCTTTTAGGGCGCGCGGCACAGACGGTTTGGTCGCGGCAGTTCCGCCGCGACCGCTCACCCAACGGGGTGGCTTGGCGGTTTCCCGACTGGACGGCCGTGGGATCTCGCTCGATGACGGCTTCCACCATCACCTGTCCCGGACCCGTTCCTAGGATCGAGCGATCCTCGCGGCCGTTGCCGGCCGCTCGGCATGGATTTCTCCGCGCGCTGGGATCGTGTTTCGCGGCTCGCGCCGCGAACCGCGTTTCGCGCGGGCTTCTCCGATCGCTCTGGGTCCGACGCTGCGGTTGGGCGGAGGACTCTCTCCTCGCGCTCCGCAAGCGCCACTGGCGGCGACGATAACCTCGATTGCCTCGGGCCGGTTAAGACCCTGGATCAGGTAGCCCGCATCAGGCCGTCGCCCGATGCACATCTTGCCGCCCCGGCCGCCCGGCTGTTGTTTCGTCGCGCTCAGCGCGCGAGCGTCAATCCAACCATCGCGACCGCGGGCCAACTTGATGTCGTCGCTGGCCGCCGACTCCCGCCGTGCCCGCATATGCTTGCTTCGCACGGCAATCGCTTAGGGAAACGGACTTGGTTTTCAGGAGCATTCTCCAGTTCCGCCGGTCACTTTCGTGCCCGACGACAGGAGGGAATTTACCCTGATGTTTCGCGGACTCCCAACTATTTTTGCTGCGCGAGGGTCGCTTATCCACCGATGTTCGCAAGTCTTTGTCCGCAAAGGAAAATCGCGGTGCATAAGGTGGTGGATAAGATGATTGATGTAGCACGGGCATCCTGCCCGTGTGAGTGCTTTCGTATTCCAATCGCCGTCTTTTGAAGAATTCGCGCCCTTCACACGGGCAGGATGCCCGTGCTACAAATTAAACTTCCATCGCCCGCATCACCCCCATCACGATCAGCGCCAGCACGCACAACCCCACATACCCCAGCGCCACCGCCCTACCGAGATTGAGCTGAAATTCCTCCCTCGGCCGAGCCGCCGTGTGGTATTCGAGCCTGTGCCGCGAATCGTGCATGCGCGATGAATCATGCCCGCTGGCCGCATTGCCTGCAATATGCGGCGTGGGCCGGCAGGTTGGCCCCGCAGCCTTTGCAGATTTTCACATCGTACCTGCCGTTCCAGATGCGCCTGCGAAAGCGCGCCGCCAGCAAGCCTGTCACCACCACCGCCACGATGCACATGAAGATGAGCCACCATGGAACCGGCGGCACCTCCGGCACGCTCCATTCCATCGATGATTCCGCATACGCCAACAGTGCATGGCCGAGCATTCCCCGATTATAGCTTCACCCGCCAAACTCGCCGGTATAATCCCTGCCTGGTATTCCATGCACCTCTCCCCGCAACATCAGGTCGATCTCCTGAACCTGGCGCGCAGCACCATTCGCAGCCTGATGTCGCAGGATATTCCCCCGCAACTGCCGGCCGATCCAGAGTTGCTCCAGCCGGCCGGGTGTTTCGTGTCGCTGCATGAGTTGAAGACCCACCGCCTGCGCGGCTGCATCGGCCGGCTCGATGCCACCGCCTCACTCGCCCTGGTTGTCCGGGCGATGGCCGATTCAGTGCTGCATGATCCCCGGTTTGTAAATGACCCCGTTCGTCTGGATGAGCTTGGAAATCTGGAAATCGAGCTCAGTATCATCGGCCCCCTCCACCCGGCCAGCGATCCCCTCGATTTTGACCTTCAAAACGATGGCATCTACCTCAGCAGCCTCAACCGCACGGGCTGCTTCCTGCCGCAGGTCGCCCGGGAAACCGGCTGGTCCAAGGAACAGCTTCTGGAGCGCCTCTGCACCGAAAAACTGGGGCTGCGGGCCAATGCCTGGCGATCGCCCGAAGCTCGGCTGGAGAAGTTCCAGACCGTGGTCATCGGCCCCGAGCCATTTGAAGCGCAGTCAGGGTCAGGAGCCGGCCACCCATAACGCCAATGAGCCGGCCATTCGCCCCCCGGCTCCTGACCCTTTCGCGCCAACCGCCAACGGGACGCGGTAAAGGGTCAGGAGCCGGGGGATGCCAATCAACTTGGTTGAGCTTTCCGGTGGCCGGCTCCTGACCCTGAATGGCGCGAACATGAAAATAACCTGTGGCGTCTTGTCACACCGATGAAATCGCCCGCCCTAACTGCTAAACTGCTTCCGTGCGAATTAAACCACTGCTCTCCATCGTCGCGCCGGTCCTCCTGACGGGCGCTGCTTTCTTCCTCGGCTGTGACAAGAAAGATCCGATCCAGGTGGATCAGCGGCCAAAGGAGCCAATCCCCCTGCCGGTGCTTGCATCCAAAACGGCCGCCCCCGCCGGCAATGCGCCCGCCGCCAATGCGCCTGCGGATGAGGGCGAGCCTCATTGGACCGTCCCGGCCACCTGGAAACCAGGCCCGGAAGTCCGCATGGCCTCGGCCACTTTCGAAACCGCCGATGGGTTGGTCATCACCGTCACCCCTCTCGGAAAAGGCGGCGGCGCATTGGCTCCCAACGTCAACCGCTGGCAGGGCCAGCTCGGCCTGCCCCCATCGCCCGAGGCGGAACTTGGCAAAGTTGCCACACCCGTCACCGTCGATGGCCATCAGGCGCACATCGTCGATCTGCTCGGCCCGGTCGTGGAGGGCAAGCCGCAACTGCGCCTGCTGGGCGGGATCGTCCCCGCCGGGGAATCGGTCTATTTCCTGAAGCTGCTCGGCGCGGCCGACAAGGTTGCAGCGCATAAAGAAGAATTCGCCGGATGGGTGAAATCGTTTACCTTCCATGCCGATGCCGTCGCCGCCAAGCCCGATGCGACCAAACCCGATCAGCCCGCGCCGGCCGTGCCCGACAAGACCAACCCACCGGCCGCCGGCGATGGAAAAATCCCCGGCGTAGCCTCCTACACACTCCCGGCCGGCTGGCAGGTCGATGCAACGCCCAAGCCGATGCGGGCCGCGACGATCATCGTGACCAAGAACGGCGCGCAGGCCGAGATCATCGTCTCGCGCATGGGGGCCGGCGCGTTCGGCGATAAGACCGCCAATCTCACCCGCTGGCGCGCCCAGGTCGGCCTCCCACCCCCCGATGATGACAAAGGGAACCCGGCCGTCGCGGTCACGCTCGCCCAGGGCCCGGCCGACCTCCTGGATTTTGTCGGCCCCGAAGCCGAGGGAAATGCCCGGAAGCGGGAGTTGGTGGCGATGACGCGGTTCGAGAAACAGCCGCTGACGTGGTTTTTCAGGTTCAATGGGCCCTATGAGCTGGTCACGGCCAGCAAGCCGGAGTTTGAGGCGTTTGTAAAGTCTTTGAAATTCGAGGAATAGAGCGACGGCCGATCTTTTTGGATACAGCAGCGCGGTCCGCCAACGGCCTCAAAACCCCTCACCCCCGCCCTCTCCCACGGCCGGAAACACAGCACGGCGAAATTGCTTGTATCACCGGCCTTGGGAGAGGGAGTAAGAGGCCTTCAGTCGAGGGTAGGCCGCTTTCGAAAATGGAGCGAGACTTGTGGAAATGGGCGTAATCAATCCCCGTCACAACCACTTACCCTGTTCCGGCGTATAAGTAATCCGGGGACCTTCCCCCAGTGTGACCTCTAGTGTGACCCCGAATGTGACCCCGGCGTGAGCTGTCCGCCGGTTTTGAACCGACCGAAACCCTTCTCAAAACGACATTTTAGAAGAGCGATATGCTCAAATTCCTAAGACTCGTCCTCTCCTTTCTGTCCTCACTGAAGCTCACGGTCACCTTGCTGGCCATTAGCATCCTGCTCATCTATGCCGGCACCTGGGCGCAGATCGATGCGGGCATCTGGCAGGTGCAGGAGCGCTACTTCCATTCGTTCTTCTGCTGGATCGATCTCAAGACCCTCCTGCCGCGCGGGAATCCCAATGAGTCGATGCTGCACATGGTATTGAATTACCCGGTGCTGGCGGGAATTCCGGGGATGCCCTGGTCCCTGTCGATGCCGATGATCGGCGGCTACACGCTGGGGGCGCTGCTGCTGATCAACCTGCTCTCGGCCCATATCGTCCGCTTCAAGTTCGTGGTGATGGATCTGCTGCTGATCCCGCCGCTGGCGGTCATGATCGCAGCCCTCTACGTCTGGACCGTCAACCCGATCCCCTGGACCTTCACGCTTTCGGGGCGCACGTTTCATATCCCGATTCTGATGATCATCGGCGTCGGCTCGGGTGTGCTTCTGCTGCTGGGCTTGGCCTTTCTGCACGGCCGGCGCGCGGGTGTGATCACCATCCACCTCGGATTGATCCTGCTCCTCGTGGGCGAGGCTGCCTCTTCGATGCTCCAGGTGGAGAGCCAGATGGCGATCAAGGAGGGGTCTTTCGCAAATTATTCGGAAGACATCCGCGAGCCGGAACTGGCGATCGTCGAGCGCGATACGGCAGTGGATAAGGATACGCACATCGTCATCTCGGCCGCCCGCATCAAACAGGGCGGTGTGATTTCAGACCCGCGCCTGCCCTTCGATATCAAGATCGATGATTACTTCCCCAATTCCAATTTCATCGAAGCCGCCAGAAACCCCGGCCACCCGATCGTCAGCGACCGCGATGGCGATTTCACCATCAAAGGCGAACCCGTCTTCGGCGGCACCGGCGCTAAGGTGGATACGCCCGGCGCGTTCATCACCCTGAGCAAAGGCGGCAAGCCGCTTCAATCCTATCTGATGCGCGTCAGCCTGCCGCTCCAGCAGATCGCGTTCAAACAGCCCACCGCCACCGGCCCTGTCGAGAAGACTTATGACCTCGCCCTGCGCTGGCGGCGTTACTACAAGCCCTTCACACTCGCCCTGAACAAATTCGCCTTCGACCGCTACACGGGCACCGGCATCGCCCGCAACTACTCCAGCAACGTCAACCTCAACGATCCCGGGCATAAGGAAACGCGCGAGGGCATCACCATCTCGATGAACCAGCCGTTCCGCTATCGCGGCGAAACGTACTACCAATCGAGTTTCGACCGCTCCGAAACCACCACCATCCTCCAGGTCGTCTACAACCCCGGCTATCTCCTCCCCTACATTGCCATCCTGATCGCCGGTTTCGGGCTGATCGACCATTTCATCATGGTGCTGTCGGCCTTCCTCATCCGCCGCAGTCTGACGCCGATGCAGGTGCTGATCGGGCATATCATCGTGCTGTTTGCGTTCGGCCTGGCTTACGCCGGATATCTCATTCTGGGATACCAGGGGATCCTGATCATCGCGGGCCTGGTGATGTTGTTCGTCATCGGGCTGGTCGTCTTCCACGTTTTGACGCGCTCCGATTATGAAGCCAAAAAGGCCGCCAAAGCCGCCGAGATTCAGTTCGCCAAGATGACCCAGTCGCAGCGCGGCAAGCCGGTCACCACGCCGCGCGGCACCAAGCAGATCGAGTTCGCCCCCGAGCCGCAATTTTTGACCGTGAATTTCCTCCTGCCGCTGGCGATCCTGCTGGTCGCGCTGATCGTCGTCGCTTTCGCCGCGATTCCACGCGGCGCGGCTACACCCGCCGCGACATCGTTCTCAACACTGCCGGTTTCCTTCGATGGCCGAATCCAGCCGATGGATACCCTGGCCCGCAACGCCCTCAAGGTGATGCGCGGCAAGGAAACCGCGCTCCTGATCGAGAAAAAGGGCACTGACACCAAGACGACCTACATCGACCCCGTCGTCTGGCTCCTCGATCTTATCGCCGACAAGCCGGCGGTCCACGATCTCAAGGTCTTCCGCATCGATCATCCGGATATCAAGGGCCTGATGGGGCAGGATGTCCGCGAAAAATACTTCTCCTACAACGATCTTCTGCCGGCCATGCCCAAGATCGTCACCCAGCTCGACGAGATCGAGAAGATGAAGGAGGCCGACCCGAAATCGCTCAGCGATTACCAGGCCGCCCTCGATGAGCTCGGCGGACAGGTTCGCCTCTATCGCCGCCTTAATACGCTGGACCACTGGTACGTCATTCCGCCGCGCGATAACAACGACCCCGATCCGAAGCGGCGCGGGGAATGGGCCTCCTTCGGCGACCTTCCGATGGCCGGCGATGAGCGCGCCAAGACCCTTTCAGACAATGGCATCGCCGTGCTGTCGATGCTGGCGACCACGCCCGATGGCCGGCTCCATCCCAACGAACCCGCCCCGGCCCGCTGGCTCGCCGAGATGCTGCTCACCCCCGATCGCGCCGCCAATGACCGCGTCTTCCTGATCACCAGCGCCGAGCTTTGCAAAAAGCTCGGCCTCGATCCCAAGCAGCGCTGGTTCTCCTTCACCGAGCTTCTGAAAAATCGCGACTCGCTGACCAACCTGCTCAACGATGCCATGAGCGGCGCCAAGGAAAAACCCACGCCCTACCAGATGGCGGTGGCCGACCTCTTCGAGAAGATCAATGTCTACAAGCGCGTCCGCGAAGCGGGGGCAACCAAGGAAATCACCGAGCAGTTTCCCCCCTCGGCCAAGGCGTTTTTGAGCATGGTCGATGCCCACCGCGAAGACAATTCCGCCGAGTTCAACCGCGCCGTGGCCGACTATTCCAAAGCGGTCGCCCCCAGCGCCCAGCGCCTGCCGACCGAAGCCAACCCGACCAAGGCGAGTTTCGAGACCTGGTATAACCATTTCGCGCCGCTGTCGATGTCGATGTGGATGTACTTCGTCATCTTCATCTTCGCCGCACTCTCCTGGGTCGGCTTCAGCAGGCCTCTCGCCCGCACCGCCTTCTGGCTCCTCGGGCTGACCGTCGCCCTCCACAGCTTCGGCCTGATCGCCCGCATCTACATCTCCGGCCGGCCGCCCGTGACCAACCTCGCCTCTTCCGCCATGTTCATCGGCTGCGGCGCGGCCATTTTCGGCCTGATCCTCGAGTTGATCTTCCGCCGCGGCATCGGCTCGGCGGCGGCCGCGCTGATCGCCTTCCCGAGTTTGCTCATTGCCGACCGTCTTTCGCTATCGGGCGATACCATGGCGGTGCTGGTAGCGGTGCTGGATACGAATGTGTGGCTGGCGACACATGTGGTCACGATCACGCTGGGGTATGCATCCACGTTCCTCGCGGGTGTACTCGGCACCATCTACATCATTCGCGGCGTGTTCACAAAGGGAGAAGGCTCCGAGCAGATACACGGCGGGCTTGCGGTCGCTGGCGCCGTCACATTGTCGCCGCTTATGGGCGCCGCACCCTTGGGTGCCGCGGCACCTACGGTCAACCTCAAAACCCTCGGCAAGATGATCTACGGCGTCACCTGCTTCGCGATCGTCTGCTCCTTCGTTGGCACGATTCTCGGCGGCATCTGGGCCGATCAATCCTGGGGACGCTTCTGGGGCTGGGACCCCAAGGAGAACGGCGCCATCCTCATCGTCCTCGCCAACGCCATCGTCCTCCACGCCCGCTGGGGCGGCCTGGCCAAAGATCGCGGCGTCGCCAACCTCGCCATCTTCGGCAACATCGTCACCGCCTGGTCCTGGTTCGGCACCAACATGCTCGGCGTCGGCCTGCATTCCTACGGCTTCATGGCCAGCGCCCTTACCTGGCTGCTGATCTTCGTCTGCACGCAGGTCGTCCTCATCGGCATCGGAATGATCCCGAAGAAATACTGGAAGTCCGAGCAGAATTCGTAGCACGGGCATCTTGCCCGTGTGGGCGGCGCTGGTTTTTAATCAAATCGTATTTGCTTGATTTGGCGCATGGCACATGGGCAGGATGCCCATGCTACAAAAGGCACCCGCTTCTCTCTTCCATCCGCTCCCCCTATCATCCACACCCCTTGTGGAACTCCTTCTCTGCGATGAATTTCGCCTCCTCTACGCGACCGCCCTGATGGCCGCCGCCATCGCCGGCGCATCGCGATTCATCAACCGCCGCCTCGACACCGACTGGCCCGACCGCGCCGCCGATATCGCGCTGCTGGTCTTCATCATCCAGTACCTCGCCGTCGGCCTGCCGGGAATGCTGGGAATCCTCTCACCGGTCACCATCGCCCTTTCGACCATCGCCCTGTCGGCCGGCTTTTTTTTCGCGCCATGCCGCGCCCACCGCGCGGCCATTTCCAAACCGCCATCAGCACTCCCCACCGCCTCGCCGATTCTGCCAAAACTCGACCGCCGGATCATCATCGCCTGCATTCTCTTCGCGGCCGGCTATCTCGGCGGGATGATCGTGCATCAGGCCCCCGCGCCCGTTCTCGCCAACGATGCACACACCTACCACTTCCCCGCCGCGGTGCGCTGGCTCCAGACCGGCCGGATCGGCCTGTACGAAACCTGGTTCTTCAACCCCGCCAACACCTACTCACCCCTGGCCGGCTCGACCTTCATCGCCTGGTGGCTCGCGCCGCTGGGCAATGACATCCTCGCCAAATTCGCGCAGTTCCCCGCACTGGCGCTGGTCTTTTTCGCGACCCTGCGCCTGGCCCGGGCCATGGGCATCCGCGCCGGCGCGGCCGGGAACCTCGCGCTGGGGCTGATCCTCTCCCAGCCTTTCGTGCGCCAGGCCTTTATCGAGAAGGACGATCTCTACCTCGCCGCATTTTTTGCCGCCGCCTTCGCCGCCATCGCGCCCGAGCGCATGAAAGACCGCCTGGCCCCGTGGCGTGTGGGCGCGGCCATTGGCATGGCTCTGGCCACCAAATACACCGCACTGATGATGCTGCCGCTGATGCTCCTCGCCATGGATGCGCCGTTCCGCGCCAAGTGGAAATTCCGCCAGTATGCGATCGCGCTCCCGATCCCCCTGCTCCTGGCCGGGCCATGGTTCATCCGCAACGCGCTCCTGACCGGCAACCCGCTCTTCCCGCTGAACATCCGCCTCTTCGGCCACACGATTTTTCCCGGCATCCTCACCACCGCCCCCAGCCTCGACCTCCGATCCCCCGCCTCGGTCTGGTCGATCCTGACCCGTCACGACCAAAGCATGCCGATCATCCCCACCATCGCCCTGCTGCTGGGACTCACCGCCGCCTACGCCGGTGCGATCGCCTGGCGGGCGGCCATCCTCCGCGCCCCGCGCATCCGCATCTGCCTCGCCGGCCCGCCGATCGCGATTGCGATTTTTGTGCTGACATCGCCCTACCCCGAAGCGCGCTTTATCTATCCCGCGCTGGTCCTGCTGGCCGGGGCGCTGGCGGTGGCGATCAACGCGTGGGCGCGCCACGCCATCGCCCAGCTCATCGCGGCCGGGGTTTTCGCGCTGGCCTGCATCCTGACGGGGTTATCCATCGAGTGGATCGGCATGTTCTCCGCCATCGCCCTGGCGGTGGCGCTGCTCGGAGGAGGGGCGCTCTGGCTGCTGGGCCTCCCAAAACAATACCGAAGACGAGTGATCGCCTACGAAACCGCAATGCTCCTGAGCGGGCTGGCGATCTGGATTTATGTCAGCTTCAGCGCCGCCATCAAGGCCGAGCATTCGATAGCGCTGCTGGCCTGGCGAATGCCTTACGGGCAGAGCGCCGACCTCTGGCAATTCATCCGCGACAAGCTCCCGCCCACCGAGCCGCTGGCCTATACCAACTCGACCTACACCTACGCGATGACCGGCTCGGACCTTCGCCGGCCGGTCGTCTACGTGCCCACGCGCCACAACATCCGCCATCTGCACGATCTGCCCCCCCTGCCAGGCGAGTTGCCCGGTGAACGGATTCCATCGCAGGCGACGCTTGCAACTTTCGCCGACCCCGACCCCGATCAGTGGCTCGCCCGCCTGTCCGAATCCGGCGCAACCCACATCGCGGTCTTCATCAACGACACCGTCCCGACCCCGCCCGAACTCGCGATCATTCAAGCCCACCCCGAAAAATTCCGCGCCCTCTATTCCAACCCCGCCGGGACGGTGTACGAAATCAGTCGGTAAGACATGGGAAGGCAGGGAAGGCACGGAAGGCACGGAAGGCAGGAAGGCACGGAAGGCACGGAAGGCATGGAAGGCAGGGAAGGCAGGAACATAGCCGCGTGCGGCGCGCAAATATGGCAGAACGCCGATGGTCATCCTGAGGGAGTATAGACGACCGAAGGATCTAGCCTGTCCGTCGTGGACCGTCCGCCAAGACATGCAGGCCAATCCGTAGAGGCCAGATTCCTCAGTCGCCTGAAGCTCCCTCGGAATGACGCCAAGCGCCACCGACAGACGTTTGAGCACCCACAGCAGACCACCGACCACCGACCACGGACCACGGACAACTGACAACTGACAACGGACAACGGACAACGGACCACGGACCACGGACAACGAACAACGAACAGCGGACAACGGACAACGAACAACTGACAACGAACAACGAACAACGGACAACGGACAACGGACAACGGACAACGAACAACGAACAACGGACAACGAACAACGGACAACGAACAATTGACAATGAACAATTGACAATTGACCAACCCATCTGCCATCCTCCCCCCCTTTTCGCTATCATCACCCCCATGAGTTCCACCCCCACCTCTCCGGTGCCTCCCGCCATCCCGCCTTCGACGCCTTATGTTCGCGTCGCCTGGCCGCCGATTCCGCTGTCGGCCGAGACCATCACCATCGGCCGCACCGATTCAAACTCCATCCAGATTCAGCACGCCTCCATCTCCCGCCAGCATCTCAAGCTCAATCGCGCGGCCGATGGCTCCTACGATATCGAAGACCTCGATTCGCGCTTCGGCACTTTCGTCAATGGCGCGCGCATCAAGCGCGTCCTCCTCCGCCCCGGCGATTCGATCCGCATCGGCTCATCGCCCCCCTACCGCTACAACGCCTCCACCAACACCATCGAAGTCTCCCTCGATGGCTCGGGGATGACCATCTCCCTCAAGGATGTCGGGATCATCCGCGACAATCGGACGCTGATTCAGAACATCAACCTCACCATCCCCGCCGATTCCTTCAATGGCGTGCTTGGCCCTTCGGGCGCGGGCAAGTCGCTCATGCTCGGCACGCTCTCCTCCACCATGACCCCCACCATGGGCACGGTGGAGTTCGACGATGGCCACCCCGTCAAGGACAACCTCGATTACTACCGCTCCAAGATCGGCATCGTCACCCAGGACGACATCGTCTACAACGATCTGACCGTCCAGGAAAACCTCGATTTCGCGGCCGAGATTCGCCTGCCCGATCTCTCGCCGCCCGAGCGCATCAAGCGGGTGGATTTTGCGCTCGATGCGGTGGGGTTGATCGAGCATCGGCCGAAGAAAGTTGGCGTGCTTTCCGGCGGGCAGCGCAAGCGCGTCAGCGTCGCTATCGAGCTTCTCCTCCAGCCGCGCCTGCTCCTGCTGGATGAACCCACCAGCGGCCTCGATCCCGGCATGCAGGCCCGCCTGATGGAAATGCTCCGCGGCCTCTCGCGGCGGGGCGTGACCGTCGTCTGCACCACCCACACGCTCGATACGCTCAACTTCTTCGACAATCTGCTCGTGCTGGGGCTCAAGGATCGCATCGCTTCGGTCGCCTATTACGGCTCGCCGCGCGAATTGCTCCCTTCGTTCAATGTCCACACGCAGATGGATTTGTTCGACAAGCTCCAGACCCTATCCAGCGAGCCGGCCGGCACGGCGACTGGCGTGGCCAGCACCGCCGCCAAGGCCGATGATGAGACCACCACCCTCCGCAAAAAACCCAAGACCGCCATCCGCACTCCCAGGCCGCCTCCCGGAAAAGAACTGCTCATGGAGCAGGCCAAGGTCGTCTACAACCGCGCCATGCTCGGCCTGAAGCGCGACAAAATGGCCGTTTTCATGGCCCTGGCCCAGCCGCCGATCCTGGCCCTGCTGACCACGCTGGGCGGCATCAACCAGCCCAAGTCGATCGCGATTACCTTTTTCATGGTCGTCTGCGCCATCTGGCTGGGCATGACCCTGACCGTGCGCGAAGTCGTGCGCGAGCGCAAGCTCTACATCCGCGACCGCCTGGCCGGCATGCACCCGCTGGCGTATCTCGTCGGCAAGATGGCCTTCGCCGGCTCGATCGTCATCCTGCAAAGCACGATCCTCTGGGTGCTGGTGAAAATCCTCGGCCACATGTTCTTCCGCAACCCCGCCACGCGCGAGAGCCTCTCCAACATGAGCTTCATCATGGGCTGGCTCTTCATCACACTGACCGGCCTGGGCGCAGCCATCCTCGGCCTGCTCGTCTCCACACTCTCCAAATCCGAACGCGCCGCCGTCGGTTTCCTGCCGCTCATCCTCCTTCCGCAGGTCGTACTCTCCCGCCCCATGACCGGCGAGGCCAAGCGCGAATGGAATGATCCATCGCCCTATCTGCCCATGTCCCACTTCATCACCGGCAAACCCATGTCCGGGCCGATGCAGCTTGAGATTCAGAAGTACACGATGGAGAAGACGCTTTATGAGTATCGCGTTCTGATCAATTCCCGGCCGGAACTGGCGGGCAAGCTGGCCGAATCCGGCTTCCCCGTCCCCACCGTCGAGCCGCAGGACCCGCGCCAGGTGGCCAATGCCGGCGCACTTGGCCGCGGGCTGAATTTCCTGCTTTCATCGGTCATGCTCACCCGCCCCGCCACCGCCTCGGTCGATATGCTCGGCGATAAAAGCAAGGAAATCGGCGCGGGGACGGTCTTCATCGAATTCTTCTACCTGCTCGTGCTGATCAGCGGGTATGGCGTGCTGCTCTACTTCACTTTCATGAAGCTCGAGAAGACTTGGAATGATGTGCGAACGGCGAATTAGCCAACTTCCGGCGCAAACCCCCGCCTCATCGTGTTCTCGGTGATCGTCCTCGGCCACACAAACTCCCGCAGATAATCCGGCCCGCCCGCCTTGACCCCGACGCCCGAAAGCTTGAACCCGCCAAACGGCTGCCGCTCCACCAGCGCCCCGGTGATCTTGCGATTGACGTAGAGATTGCCCACGCGAAACTGCCGCCGCACCCGCGCGATACTGGCGGGCGAGCGCGAGTAGACTCCGCCCGTCAGCGCGTATTTTGTTCCATTGGCGATCTTCAGCGCCTCATCCAGATCCGCCGCCCGGATCACCGCCAGCACCGGGCCGAAGATTTCTTCCTGCGCCAAAAACGAGTCGGCCGGGACATCCGCAAACACATGCGGGCCGACATAAAAACCCTCAACCGCCAGCGCTCCAACATCGCCGGCATGCGCCACCCGCAGCCCGCTTCCCTTCGCCCGCTCGATCGTCTTGAGAATCCGCGCCTGCGCCTCGCCATCGATCACCGGGCCATAGAAACTCCCCGCATCCTCGGCCGGTCCCACCTTGATGCTCGCCGCCGCCTCCGCCAGGCGCGTCACAAAAGTCTCATACACGCCCGCCAGAACGATCGCGCGCGAGCAGGCCGAGCATTTCTGCCCGGCATACCCAAACGCGGCCGAGACGATCCCCGCGACCGCTTCATCCAGATCGGCATCCTCATCCACGATGACCGCGTTTTTCCCGCCCATCTCGGTGATCACGCGCTTGATATGATCCTGCCCGGCCGGCGATTTGCCGGTCTGCTCCTGGATCATCAGCCCCACCGCCCGCGAGCCGGTGAAGGCGATGATCGATACCTCCGGCGACCCCGTCAGCGCCGGGCCGATCTCCTCGCCATACCCGGGCAGATAGTTCACCACGCCGGCCGGCAACCCCGCTTCTTCAAACACCTCCATCAGTTTCGCCCCGACCACCGAGGACTGCTCGGCCGGCTTCATGATGGCGGTGTTCCCCGTCACCACCGCCGACACGGTCATCCCCAGCAGGATCGCCAGCGGAAAATTCCACGGCGCGATGATCGCGGCCACCCCGCGCGGCTCGTACACATTCAGGTTCTCCTCTCCCGGCAGATCCCTGCGCCAGCCCTGCCCGAGCGCGATAGCCTGCTGAGCATAGTAATCGCAGTAATCGATCGCCTCGGCGACATCCCCATCCGCCTCGCGCCAGGGCTTGCCGGTTTCGGTCACCTGCCAGGCCGCCATCTCGAAGCGCCGCCGCCGCAGAATCGCCCCCACCCGTACCAGCCAAGCCGCCCGGCCCTCCCACGAAACTTCGCGCCACGATTCAAACGCCTCCTTCGCCGCCGAGATCGCCAAACGAGGCTGCTCCACCGTCGCCGCCGCGCACCGCCCCACCACCCGCAACTTATGCGAAGGATCCACCGACTCGATCCACTCCCCGCTCATCACCCGCTTCCCCCCAATCACCAGCGCATAATCTCGCCCCAGTTCCCCCGTGATTTTCGCTAGCGCCTCCTTCATCGCCTCACGCGCCTCTTCTCGCGAGAAATCCGCCAGCGCCTCATTCAAGAAAGTTGAGCCACAGATAGGCACAGATGAACACAGATATAGCCCATTTTCTTTTCTTATCTGTGCTAATCTGTGTTCATCTGTGGCTGACTTCTTCTGCATGAGTTTCATCGGGTTCATCAGCAGCCTCTCTTCGGGCACATGGTCCAGGAATCCCGCCCGCAAGAACGATTCGTTGCTCGTGTTCTCCAAAAGCCGCCGCACCAGATACGCCATCCCCGGCAGCAGCTTTCCCACGGGCGCATACACGCGCACGCGCCGGCCCATCTTTACCAGTGCCGCCTTGATCGGGTCCGCCATTCCATACAGCAATTGAAACTCCACCGCGCCGGGCGCGAGCTTCAACTCCTCCGCCACCGCCAGCGCGTGCGCGATCGAGCGGATGTTATGGCTCGCGATCGCCGGCCGAAGCACATCCGCATTCTCAAGTAGGAAACGTGTCTGCGCCTCGTAGTTCGCATCGGTGGCCGGCTTCTTCCCCCACACCGGCACCGGCCAGTCATTCTGCCGCGCGATCACCGTTTCGTAATCCCAGTAGGCCCCCTTCACCAGCCGCACCCACACCGCCGTCCCGCGCGCCCGCGCCCAATCGGCTAGCTTTCGCAAATCCTCCCCGGTGTCCTTCAAATACGCCTGTATCGCAATCCCCACATCGCCCCAATCCCTGAACTCTTCCTCCTCCAACACCTCCCGGAAAATCCACAGGGTCGCATCCTTGAACGAATACTGCTCCATGTCCACGTTAATCAGCACCCCGCGCTGCTTCGCCAGCCGCAGGATCGGCCGAAGCCGCTCGCGAACGGCCCGGCTGGTCCCTTCCGGATCGATCGGATCGAACTGGCTGAAGAGCGATGAGAGCTTCACCGATACATTCACCTTCGGAATCGCCCCGCGATGATCGCGATCCAGAACCGCATCCTCCTCCCACCCCGCCGCCTCATCCGCCAGCGCCTCGATCAGCTCCAGATAAAACGCCTGGTACGCCCTCGCTTCGGCCGCCGACAAGACCGCCTCCCCCAGCACATCGATCGTGAAAGTCAGCCCCTTCTTCCGCAGCTTTCGCACTGCCCGCACGGCTTCGGGTCCATCGCTGGCCGCGATAAAACGCCGCGCCATCCGCCGCGTGCCCCAGAGCGTCGCCGTGGCCATCAATCCCCCGAGGAGTCCATCAACCGGCAGAAAATCCATCGCCTCGGCCACCGCCCACGGCAGTCGATCGCGCACGCTCCCCAGATACTCGCGCAGATGCTCGTTGACCTGCTTCGAAGTCCGCAACACCGGCAGCACATCCACCAGCCGAAACATCTGCGCCTTGACCTGGTCATCCCCCATCGCCGCCCCCATCATCAGCCGATCGAGCCACCCTTCGGATTCCCCCTCGCGCCGAACCCGCGCGAACAGATCGCGCCCGATCGCGATCGCGCACTCGTCCAGCCGGGTGTCCAAGCCGGTGTCCAAGCGGGTGCCCAGGCTCAATTCCAATTCGCGGCCCATGCCAGAATCATACGCCATCGGGAAAATGACGGGATGGGAAGAAGAGTCATAACGCACGAATCGGAATCTCTTACTCGGATAGCACGATGGTCATTCCGAGAGAGCCTAAGGCGACCGAGGAATCTCGACTCTGCGTATTGGGCCGTTCACAATGTGAGAGGCCCTCGACGGACAGGCAAGATCCTTCGGTCGTCTATACTCCCTCAGGATGACGGCGCTCAGGATCACGGCGCTCAGGACGACGGCGCTCTGGATCACGGCGCTACCCTCCCCCCAGCAGCTCCTCGCTCTCAATAATCTTCTTCGCCAGATCCGACAACGATATCCGCCGCTTCTGGCTCTCCTGCTGCAATCGCTTGTGCGCATCGCCTTCATCCAGGTGCAGGCGGCGCATCAGGATGCCCTTCGCCTTTTCCACCAGTTTTCGCGTCTCCAAATTGAGCGTGAGTTGCTCTTTCTCCAGCCGGTACTGCTCGCTCTCGCGGAAGCGTCTTACGGCCACCTCGAGCTGCGCCGCCAGTTGCCCCTGCTCCACCGGCTTGACCAGATACCCCATCACGCCAGCATCGGCGGCGCGCTTGATCAGCTCCGGGTCGCTGTAGGCGCTGACCACCATCATCGGCACCCTGCGGATTTTCAGCAGATCGCCCGCCAGGGTAATCCCGTCGCCACCGTTGAGCCGGATATCCACCAGCACCACATCGGGATTCAGCTTGGTAAACGCCTCCTGCGCCGCCACCTCGCTGGCCGCCTGACCGACCACTTCGTGGCCGAGGTGGGTGAGGTGATTCTGGAGGCCCATGCCAACCAGCGTTTCATCCTCGACGATCAACACTTTCATTCGCCCCAGCGACATCAGCAACTCCTGCCCCCGGAATCATGACCCCTGCGGAAAAATCACCACGCCCCCCACTGCTCCCCATCATCGACATTCCTCATCCATCCCCTCTGCCTCTCTGCCTACCGCCTACCGCCTACTGCCTACTGCCTACTTTTGCCACCCCCATCCTAGCGCCCCGCCGCCCCTTCCGCCACTCCATGTTCATCATTCGCGGCATGATCTTCGGGAATTGCCATCTCTACCCGCGCCAACATACCTCCCCTATCCGATTCCAACAGAATAAACTGCCCACCCAATTCCCGTGTCACCAATCCTTCGACCAGTTTCAGGCCCATCCCCCGCCCGCCGCGCAGAGACTGCTCGCGCATCGCCAGAAGCCCGCTGCCCCCCACCTCCGGATCGACCTCGGCAGCCGGCCCATTGCCATCCTTGCCCGCGCCATCCTCACCC
>JBBRTW010000032.1:0-26944 GCA_038244055.1 Tepidisphaerales bacterium
AGCACGACCCGCGCGGCCCCTTCAAAGTCGCCTTCACCCCGGCCGATCATCCCATTACCAAAGGCCTCGAACCCTTCGACACCGACGATGAGCTCTACACCTGCCTCCAGGGCGAGAAGGAAATCCAGATCCTCGCCACCGCCAATTCCAAAGTCGATCGCAAAGACTACCCCATGGCCTTCGCCAACACCTACGGCAAAGGCCGGGTCTTCCACTGCACGCTCGGCCACGATGTCAAAGCCCTCTCCATCCCCACCGTCCAGGAACTCTACCGCCGCGCCACCGCCTGGGCCGCCCAACTCCCCATAACCGCACCGAAGTAGCTCGTACTCCCTGAACTCGATGAACCACGAAAGACACGAAGAACACGAAGAAGAAAGAGAGAGAGTTGAGGGTTGAGGGTTGAGGATGGAAATGGCGATCGAAAGAGTTGATCGCCGATCTTCTGAGCCTCGAATCTCAGCCTTCTCCTGACTCTTTCAACCCTGAACCCTGAACCCTCTCTCCTTCTTCTTCGCGCCTTTCGTGCCCTTCATGGTTAATAAGGTGACCCCATGCAAATCGGATTCCACACGGATGCGTTCAACTCCGCCTATTTCAGCTTCGAAAAATGCCTGCAATGGGCCCAGAAAAACAACGTCCACTTCATCGAGTGCGGCCTGATCGATGGCGTGAGCTGGATTCACGGCCTGGGCTATCAACCCCACGTCGCCCTCTATGAAGACCCCGCCCTCCTGCGCAGGAAGATGGATTCCTACGACGTCCGCTTTTCCCAGGTCGATGCCGCCTTCCCTCTCTCCGGCAGCGATGGTCCCCTGCGCGGCGTTCCCTACGTCATGAAGTCCATCGCCTGGGCCAAATTGATCGGCTGCCCCTGCGTCGATACCACCGATGGCCTGCATGCCCCCGATAATCTCAGCGAGTCGCAGGCCATGGATCTGATGAAGCGCGAGTACGAGCAGATCATTGAAGTCGCCCAGGCCCATCAGATCATCATCAACATCGAACCCCACGGCTACTTCACGACTAAACCCGACATGATGCGCAGGATGCTCGACTTCTGCGACAGCCCCTTTCTCCGCCTCAACATGGACACCGGCAACACCTTCATCGCCGGCCAGGACCCCGTCGCGTTCCTGAAACGCTTCATCGACCGCGTGAGCCACGTCCACGTCAAGGACGTCTCCGAATCCCTCGCCAAAGCCGTCCGCGGCGGCCAGACCGGCATCGCCGTCAGCCAGTGCGCCCTCGGCGATGGCGTCAACGCCGACAACATCCGCCAGTGCCTCACCCTCCTCCGCGACCACGGTTACACCGGCGTGTTAAGCATCGAATGCGAAGGCCAGGCCGGCCCCATGATCGAGAAATCCCTCACCTGGCTCCGCCAAACCCTGACCGACCTCCACATCGCCCCATAACCCTCACCTCCATCTTCCTTCAACCCTCAACCCTCAACCCTCTACCCTCAACCCTCTCTTCTCATTGTCTCATTGTCTCATTGTCTCATTGTCTCATTGTCTTCCGAACCTTCCGCCCCCAGCTCCTCCACCTTCTGCTCCAACTGCTTGATCCGCTGCATCAGCTCCGGCAGTTGCATGAACCCCACGTACACCTTCCGCCCGTGCGCTGCATCCATCGCTGGCGTCCCCAGCACCGTCGTCTGATCCTTGATCGCGCTCATCACCCCCGCCTGCGCCGCGATCGTCACGTTATCCCCAAGTTTAAGATGCCCCGCGATCCCGGCCTGCCCGCCCATGATCATATGGTGCCCAACCGTGGTGCTCCCCGCCACCGCGTTCAGCCCGACCAGCAGCCCATGCGCCCCGATTCGCACTCCATGGCCGATCGAAATCAGGTCGCCGAACTTGGTCCCCTTGCCGATTACCGTGCTCCCCATCGCCGCCCGCTGCACCGTGCAGTTGGCCCCGATCTCCACATCATCCTCCAGCACCACATTCCCCGTCTGCGGAATCTTATGGTGCATCGCCACCTTGTCCTCCCCCGCGTGCGTGGCATACCCGAACCCATCCACCCCGATCACCGCCCCCGCATGCACCGTCACCCGATCCCCCAATATGCAATCGTCGTAAACCACCGCGTTGGGATATAGGGTGCAGTCCCTCCCCACCTTCGCCCGCGGGCCGACATACACCCCGGGATAAATGACCGTCCCCTCCCCCACCGCGGCCGTCGGGTCAACATGCGCCCGCGGATGAATCCCCGCGTGCGGATGCTTCCGATGGCCATGCAGAATCACCAGCGCCTGCGTGAACGCATAATACGGATCCCGCGCCTTCAGTAGCGCCACATGCCCGCTCTCCACCTTATGCCCCACCACCACCGCCGTCGCCTTCGTCGTCTCCACCTGCTTCATGTATTTGGGATTCGCCAGAAACGAAACCTGCCCCGCCCCGGCCTCCTCCAATGTCGCGCACGAAGTCACCTCCAGCTCCCCATCGCCAACCACCACCGCCTCAATCCGCCGCGCAAGTTCACTGAGCCTCATGCCGTCGTAGATTAGGGGAAAGGATGGAATTGGGAAAGGAGGCGGTTCCCATAACCACCTCCTCCTTCCGATAACCGTGGGTCCGCATCCCTTTTCAGTGTTATCAACGCCATTATTCAGGCTGTTTCCGCCGGCTCATCTCATCGTGGGGCAATGTGACACCGATAGGGACCGTAGCAGGCATGACGCCCGCGCGGCCCCGGAGGGCGAGAGCGCGGCCGGATTGCTTGCGGAGGAGAGAGATCGTGTCACGCAAGCTGCCCGCGCCGATGGCGCGCGATCGTGGAAACGCCCCGCAATGGTTTGAATCACTCGAGATACGCAATTTGTTATCGGCCGCTTATCCGACCGATCTCGAGCAGTACATGCTCGAGCTGATCAACCGGGCCCGGGCCAATCCCGCCGCCGAGGCGGCTCGCGTCGGCACCACCCTCAATGAAGGCCTGCCCGCCGGGACCATCTCCGCGGCCGCCAAGCAGCCGCTGGCGATCAACCCCAATCTCCACAGCGGCGCGCGCCAGCAGAGCCAGTGGATGATCGACAAGGACATTTTCAGCCATACCGGCGCTTATGGTTCGGATCCGCAGTCGCGCATGAAGTCGGCCGGGTATGTGTTTGCTGCGCCCTGGACCTGGGCCGAGAATATCGCCCTGCGCACTTATAAAACCGCCATCCCCACCTCGGCGCTGGTGGATGCGATGGAGTCGGACCTGTTCGTCGATGTCGGCATCTCGGATCGCGGCCACCGAGTCAATCTCCTCGACCCGGCCAGCAGGGAAGTCGGCGTCGGGATGAGCTACGGCATGTTCAATGGGGTGAACGCGGCCACGTTCACCGAGGATTTCGCCTCCTCGGGCAGCGCGGTCTATCTCACCGGCGTGGCCTACACCGATGCCAAGGTGAAGGATCATTTCTACACCCCCGGCGAAGGGCTCAACAAGGTCAACATCACGGCGACCCGGGTCGGCGATGGGGCGACTTTCACCACCCGCACCTGGATCTCCGGCGGGTATACGCTCGAACTGGCCCCCGGCGTCTACACGATCACCGCCAGTTCCACCGCGCTGGGAACGGTGACGTATAACTCCGTCACGGTCGGCTATGAGAACGTCAAACGCGATTTCACTCCCTCGGCCACCGCCCCAGTTCCCACACCGACCCCCACACCCACTCCGACGCCGATCCCAACACCCAAGCCCACGCCGACCCCAACGCCGAAGCCGACCCCGACCCCGCCCAAAACAACTCCGACACCTCCCAAGACCAATCCCACCGACACCAAGCCCCCCCGCGCGCCGGTCTTCTCGGCCGTCCGCAAGCGCAAGGCCTCGCGCTACTACGGCTTTACGATCACCTACACCGATGCCGGCAAGATCAAGCGCTCCTCGATCGGCGATGGCGATATCCAGGTGCGCGGGCCGCACGGTTTCGCCCGCAATGCGGTCTTCGTCAGTTCAAATAAAGGCGCTGACTCAACCTCACTGACGGTCACCTACGCCGTCAAGGGTCCGGACCGCCACTGGGATCGCGTTGATAATGGGGAATATACGCTCTGGATCAACGCCGGTCAGGTGAAAGACGCGGCCGGGAATGCGCTGCCGGCCCAGCAGATCGGCTCATTCAATGTGCTGATTCCCAAGGCGGGTGTTGCCGCGCCGGCTCCGGGCGCGGTCAAAGCGGCGAAGAAGAGCCAGTCGATTTTCGGGTGATCTTCTTCCCCGCCTTTTCTTCATCCCCTTCAACCATGGCCGCGTAAGCGAACGCACGCGCTGCCCTCGACTGCGCCTCCATTCAGTCGGAGGGCTCGCACCGTGTTAGGTAGGAAATTGTGCGGGTCGGGCGGTGAGGTGACGCTTTAAGCATATATAATATGCCAATTTAGATCAAAAAATTGAAACCGTCATCGATTTCCTAAGGGTGTGGCTGTTCCTCCATGTTACACTGAAAGCATTGTCCGTCATTCTGATCTATTGGAGGAGAGCAAATGAAAAGTTCACAGGGTCATCGCGCTATTTTGGGCCGGCGTAATCGCAAGTCCATCGCCCGCGTTATCTCAAACCTTTTCGTACTGCTGGCCATCGCGGGGATGCTGGTGAGCCCATCGGCATCGGCGACCACCTACTACTGGGATACCACCTCTACGGGGTTGTGGTCCGCGGGCACCAACTGGTCGCTCGATTCATCGGGCTCGCCGGCGGGGTCAGTTGCGCCCATCAGCGACACCACCTCCGACTCGGTGGTCTTCAATGGCTCGGGCGTGACGGGCGCGGAAACGGTGCAGTTGGATGCATCGACCAGCATCGCCGGCATCACGTTCGACAACACCGGCACGACGCTCATCGACGCCAGCGTGGCAGGCTCGCAATCCCTGAGCATCGGGGCCGGCGGCATCACCATCAACTCCAGCGCGGGCGCAGTCACCATCGGAAACGCTACCAATCTGACTCCGATCACGCTCGGCGCGGCACAGGCCTGGAACAACAACGCGTTGACTCTGTTCACCGTCGTCAATTCGGTCAACAACAACGGCAATCTGCTGACCGTCGGCGGCACCGGAAACACCACGATCAGCGGCGCGCTCAGCGGCGGCGGCGGCGTGACCATGACGGGGTCCGGCACACTGGCCCTGGGCAACGCATTGAACAGCTACACCGGCCTGACCACCATCAGCGCCGGCACGCTCAGCGTCGGCAACGTGGTCGTCGTCTCCAGCGCCAGCGGCTTGGGCAATGCAACCAGCGCCGTCGTTCTCGGCGACGCCAGCAACAAGGGGACGCTCAGCTATACAGGCAACACGGCAACCTACACGCGCGGTTTCACCATCAATGGCGGCGGCGGCGAAGTCGATGTGACCACCAGCGGGCAGACCCTCAGCATCGCCAGCGCCACCAGCCTGGCCAGCGGCGCGCTGACGTTCGGCGGCGCGGGAAACGTCAGCGTCGCCACCGGGGCGGTCGTTCCGTTCACGGGCTCGGGGTCGCTGACCAAGACCGGGGCCGGAACGCTGACCGTCACCACCACCGGCGTCACCGCGGTTACGGCGTCGGCGTCGGCGATGCCCATCAACGTCAACCAGGGCATCATGGCCCTGGTTTTCGCCAACAATGCGATCGTCAATCCATTGGGCACGGGGCTGATCACGATTACGCCCGGCGCGACGCTGACCTTCGCCCAGGCCGGTCAGAACGGCAACACCTACGCCAACGCCATCACCATCGCCAACGCCTCCGGGAACGCGATCGTCAAGAGCACTTCCGGGGCGGTTCCTTTCGCCGGTGCCGTGACTTTTGCCGCGGGCGCAAACACGCCGACCTTCAGGATCGACAACACCAACGGCACGGCGGGGCTGATGACCTTTTCCGGCGGCTTCACCGGCACGGGCAACATCGTGTTCAACGGCACCGGGACCAACGGTGCGACCATTACCCTCTCGGGGGGAACGGTCAACAACGTCGGCACGCTGAGCAACATCGGCACCGGCGGCACTTCCACCGCCACGGTCAGCGCCCCCGTCGGCGCCAATGTCGGCAACATCACCCAGCAGGGCACCACCCCCTTCACCGTTTCCGGCGCGATCACACTCGGCGGCGATCGCACTTATTCCAGTTCCAACACCGGCCTCTTCACCATCGGCGCGATGACCGGAACCGCGACCACGGGCAACACGCAGACCGTCACCTTCTCATCGTCGAGCGGCCAGATCACCGCCAACGGCAACATTGCCGATGGCGGCGCGGGCGGAAAAGTGGCCGTCGTCACCAACAGCGGCACGGGCGCGCTCGCTTTCGCCGGCGCGGCGACCTATACCGGCGGCGCCACGTTGAACGCCGGTTCGATCAACGTGCCGACCAGCAACACCGTCGGCCCAATCGGCAGCCTGACCAGCGGCCCCTTCGGAACCAGCACCGTAACGCTCGCGGGGGGCGGCCTGCGCGCCACGATCAACAACTCGGTGACCCTCGGCAACGCCTTCGCGGCCAACGCCGACACGACGTTTCTCGCCGCATCCGCAACCGGCACCGACAAGGACCTGATCATCACCGGCCCGATCACCATGTCCGCGGACCGGATCTTCACGGTCAACACGCTTCCGGCGGCCGGTTCAACGGGCATCTTCTTCAACGGCACCGTCGGCGGAATCCTCGGAACCGAAGCACTGACCAAGTCTGGCGTGGGCACGCTCGTTTTCGGCGGCACCACGAGTTACACCGGGTTGACCACCGTCAACGCCGGCACGCTCGAATACCTGAACACCACGGCGATGCGGGGCTACCCCGGTTCGACCGCGGGCACGGTCAGCTTTCTCGGCGGCTCCACCCTCGGCCTGGGGTACGGCGTGGCGGCCGGGCAATTCGGCGCGGCGGACGTCGCCAACGTTCTGGGCGGCACGCTTCTACCCGGCGCGTTCGCGGCAACGGGCACGAGCCTGGGCCTGGACACGAGCGTTGCCGGCGCGACTTATAGCAATGTCATCGGCAACATCAGCGGCACGACGAGTTCGGGCTTTACCAAGCTGGGCACGAACACCCTGACCGTCGGCACCGCCAACACCTACACGGGCCCGACCGTCATCCAGAATGGCGCCGTCAACGTCGGCGTGCTCGGCAGCGTGGGCGCGGCCGCGAGCAGCCTGGGCGCGCCGGCCGACGCCGCCGCGGGCACGATTTCGCTCGGTTTCGGCGGTTTGACGGGCCAGTTGCTTTACACCGGAGCCGGCGAGACGACCGATCGGGTGATCAATCTTTCCGGCAACGCCGGCGGCGGCAACATCGACCAGTCGGGCGCAGGCGTTCTGAACTTCACCAGTCCCTTGACCTTCACCGGCGGCGCGGCTGTCGCCAAGACTTTGACGCTGCAGGGCTCGACCGTGGGCACGGGCGAAATCAGCGGGGCGATCGTCGCCAGCGCTCTGACGATCAACAAATCGGGCACTAACACGTGGCTTCTCTCGGGCACGGGCAACGCTGTGCAGCAACTCGCACTCAACGGCGGCATTCTGGATATCGGCGCGGGCGGCATCACGGTCGCTAACGCCGGCGGCAATACCATTCAAGCCCCAACCAGCACTACCATCAATGCCACGGGGGGCGGAATTCTCACTATCGCGCAAAATTCGACGACGGATGGTGGCAATGTTGGCGCGGCCAGCGGCCAGACCCTGACCATCAATGCAAAGATCGGCGGAGCCAACGCCTTTGAAAACTTCGTGGTCGCCAACGGCACGGGCGTTACCGTCTTAACCGCGGCGAACACCTACACCGGCAATACGCTCATCAATTCCAGCGTACTCAGCGTATCCAATATCGGCAACCCGGGTTCAACCACCAGCAATCTGGGCACGGGTACAACCATTGCCATCAACAATGCCGGCAGCACGTTACGGTACACCGGAACGGGTGAAATCAGCACCCGTATCATCAGTCTTCCAGGCACCACGGGCGGCGGCATCCTCGATCAATCGGGGCCGTCCGGCCTGCTCAAGTTCACAACCAATTTCGCGACGCCCGGCGGAGGCGCCAAGACCCTCACTCTCACGGGCTCGACCGCGGGCACGGGTGAAATCTCCGGGATTATTAGGGACAACACGGTAAATGCATTCCTCACCAACGTGACCAAAACCGGCACGGGCACATGGACTCTCTCGGGCGTCAATACCTACACCGGCGCGACGACCATCAACGCCGGCACGCTGAATATCAATGGCTCGATCATCGGCGGCATCGTCAATGTGAATGCCGCTGGCACACTGGGCGGAACCGGCACCATCGGCAACGGCACCTCGACGTTCGCCGCCACGGCGGGCTCGGTCGTGGTCGCCGGCGGCACGACCGCCGCGGCCCAGGGCACGATCAGCCTGGTCGACGGCGTGATCAACACGCTCACCATCAAGGGCAACTCCTTCGCGACGCCCGCAGCCCAGTCACTGACCCTGGGCGGCACCACGGCGGGCACCACCTCGAATCTGAACTTCGATATCGGCACATCGACGACCGACACCCTGGTTCTCAGTGGCGGCAACAGCAACAAGGTTCTGGTGCAGGTCGGCGGCGCTACCATCAACCTCACGCCCCTGGCCGACTCGGTCCTGGCCGAGGGAACCTACAACCTGATGACCTTCGCGGCGGGCACCTTCACCGGCGGGTTCACCCTGGGCTCGCTGACCGACAACGGCGGCCTCAGCTACACGCTGAACACCACTTCGACCAACGAGCAGTTGATCGTAACCCCCGGCGCAACCGGCGACGTTTACTGGAAAGGCACGACCAACACCTGGAATGTCCTCTCTGGGTCGACCAGCCTTAATTTCACCACCACCCGCGCCGGCGGCACCCTTGCGGGCCTGCCCACCAGCACATCCAACGTTTACATGGCGGGCGATACCGCGGGCAACTTCACGACCACGCTCGGCCAGAACTTCACCCTCAACAGCCTGAGTTTCACCGGCACGGGCACGCCCGCGGCCAGCAACGCCATGACCATCGGCGGAACCAGCGCAGTGGTTCTGAAGGCCGCCAATGGCTTTACCGATACCCAGACGGTCCCGGTCACCTATCCAGCCGGCGTCGGCCTGGTCGTTCAGCCCGGCTCGGCGGCGAATTTCATCACCGCCAACGTCACGCTGGGCGCAAGCCAGTCGTGGGAAATCGACAACGCGGCGGCCAACGCCTTGACCGTCAGCGGCGTCATCGGCGGCAACCTCTCCCGCCTGACCAAGACCGGCACGGGCACGCTCATCGTTGGCGGAGCCAACGTCTATAACGGCGGCACGACGATCGCCAACGGCACGCTCATCGCCAACGTCAGCAGCGCCACCACCGTCAGCGGCGCGGCCGGTCCCTCCGCCAGCGCCATCACCCTGGGCAGCTCGGCTCCGGGCTCGGGTTCGGCCAGCTTGCTCGCCAATTCTTTCATCGTCAGCAATCCAATCAATCTCGCGGCGGGGGCGGTCGGAACGCTGACGATCGGCAACAACGGAGCGGCGACCGCCGCCGTTTTCAACGGCGCGATCGCCATGAACGGAATGGATTTGACCGTCCGCGCCACCGGCACCGGTTCGACCACGCTGGGCGGGGCGATCACCGGCTCCAATCCCATCATCTTCAACTGCGATCCCACCGCATCCATCACGCTCAGCGGCGCCAGCCCCGCCTTCAGCAGCGCGATTAATCTCCCAACCGGCACGACGCTGATCGCAAACCCCACCACGGCGACCAACAGCATGACCACCCTGGGCACCGGCCAGATCACCCTCAGCGGCGGAACGCTGAGCCTGAAAAACAACGGCGCATCCACCGGCGGCGCGCTGATCACCACCGGCGACGGCACGACTGGAAATAACGTCGTGGTGAGCGCCACCTCGACCATCAACGTCGACCGCGGCACCGCCAACACCGGCAACGGCATCGCCCTTAACACGCTCGACATCAACGGCAGCACATTGAACGTCACCGGGGCCAACGCTTACAACCTCGTCATCGCCGGCACTACCACCATGAGCGGCGCTGCCACCTTCAACGCAACCACCGCCCCGCTCAACCTGCTGGGCAAAGTCAGCAACGGCGGCAACAACTTCACCGTCAGCGGCACGGGCGCAACCCGCCTGCTCAATGTCGCCACCGGCGCGGGCGCTAACGCCATCACCGGAACCATCAACGTCAGTGGCGGCGTTTTGCTGGGCTTCGCCCCGGCGGCCGACGCGATCACCCCGGGCAGCAACTCGCTGGGCGCCAACACGACCATCAATCTCTCGGGCACGAATCCCGTGCTGCGGCTGGCGCCGACGCTGGCCGGCGGGCTGGCCACCGCGACCACGCCGGGGCTCTTCGAGAAGGGTTACATCAACGGCGCTACGCTGACCTCCCTGGGCGCGACCAACTTCCTCGGCGCATCGCAGGCGGTCACCGCAATCACCACAAACGGCCCCTGGCTCAATACGCCGGCCGGCGGACAGTTCATCACCAACGCGCTGGATACCGGTGCCCCCCTCGTCGGTAACGTATTCTCCCTCCAAACGAGTTTCCAGTTGAACGGCCTGCTGAAGATCACCACCCCGGGGATGTATCTCTTCACCCTCACCCACGATGATGGCATGCAGATGTACATCGATGGCAACGGGGGCGTCGGAACCCCCGGCGGCACCGGCACCAACGTCACGAGCGCTTTCTATTTGACTGCCGGTTTGCACACCTTCAGCGACCGCTTGAACAACAACGGCGGCAATGGTCGCCTGACGATCCTTTACCAGGGTCCGGACACGGGTAACACATCGATCGCGATGAATTCGGGCTCGGGGGCGGCCGCCAACGTCTTCAGCGTCGCCACGGGCGCAGCGCTGGCCACCAGTTTCAGCGGTAATAACATCACCCTCGCCGCCGGCACCGCCGCGACGATCGAAACCGCCTCCAACACCACGCTCGGCGGCCTGACCATGACCGGCACGGGCGCTGGCACCAGTCTGACGATTAACGGGACCGCTGACCTGACGACGCTCTCCTTCTCCGGCGCCACCACGCTCACCGATAACCTCGCCCTGACCAACGCCACCGCCAACGTTACTCTTGCGGGAAATATCGGCGTGAGCGGCGGGTCCGGATTTGCGCTGACCAAGTCCGGTTTCGGCTCGCTGACGGTGCGCGGCATCGTCGGAACAGGGGCGGCCGTGGGCGTGTCGGGGGGGAGCCTGTCGTTCAACAACGATGGGGCCGGCAATAATGGCACGATCGCGCATGGCGGCTCGGTCAACATCGGCGCAAGCGGCACGACGGTCAATGTCGGCAACGGCGGCGCGAGCACCGGCAACACCGTTGCGTTCAACACGCTGACGATGCCGGGCACCACCGCAACGACCACCACTTTCACCGGCACCGATGGCTACAACATCAGCTTTGCCACTCTGGTGATGAATAACAGCACCGGCCAGACCACCACGCTCAGCCCCACCACCACCAACCTCACCATCGGCAATGTCATCAACCCGATGAGCGGTTTCAGCACGGGCAACTTCGATACCGTTCTCATGGACGGCACCTCCACCGGCAATGCCATCACCGGAAACATTTCCGATGCGGTCGGCGGCTCGTTCGCCCCGCTGGTCGGCGGCTTCACGCGGGTGATCAAGCAGAACACGAGCACCTGGACCCTCTCGGGCACCGGCAGCACCTACACCGGCATCACCCAGGTATTGAACGGCACGCTGAAATCCGGAAACAACAATGTCATCCCGCTGAGCAATCTCCAGGGTGTCGACGTCACCGCGACCGGAGCGGGCGTTACCGCGGTCTATGACTTCGCCGGATTCAACCAGACTCTCAACGGCGCTCGTTCGATCAATCTCGGCGGCTCGACATCGACCAGCGCCCCCATCGTCACGGGCGTCGGCTCGACCATCACGCTGGGCGGAAATGTCACCTTCACCGGCGCCAATAGCCCGCTCGGCGGCATCATCAGCGTCAGCACGCTAGACCTCGGCGGCGCGGAGCGCATCTTCACGGTCGACGACAGCTCGAGCGCCACCGATGATCTGACCGTCACCGCGCTCATTCAGAACGGCAGTCTCAACAAGGCCGGCACCGGCCAGATGAACCTGACTGCCGCCAACACCTACGCCGGCGGAACCACGATCACCGCCGGCATCCTCCTCCCCAGCGGAAGCGGCAGGATTGGTGCCTCCAGCGGCGCTTTGACCATCAATGGCGGTACGCTCGATCTCAACGGCACCACGCAGACCGTGGGCAACTTCGGCGGCAGCGGCGGCACGGTGGTCAACAATGGCTCGGGCACCGATGTCGTCTTCACCATCGGCAGCGGCAACGGCACCGGCGGCGCTTTCCTCGGGACGATCGCCGACGGTTCGGGAACCATCGCCGTCACCAAGATCGGCACCGGAACCATCGCTCTGAACGGCCCGAATACCTTCAGCAAGGCCGTCACGGTCAATGGCGGCCTTCTCGCGTTCAGCGCCAGCGAGCATCTCGGCAACGGTGCCTCCACCAACGTCATCAACCTGGCCGGCGGCGGGATCAGCTACACCGGCGCGGGCCCCCTGGATATCAACGCGAGTCGCGTCGTCAACATCAGTTCACCCGGCGGCACGCTTGATGTCGCGGCCGATACCGGCGCGCTGACGATCTCCGGCGGCATCGCCACCACCGCCGCCGCGAACCTCACCAAGACCGGCCCCGGCAAGGTGATTTTGCCCGCCGCCAATCCGATCAACCTCAACGGCGGAACCACCACCATCGCCGAAGGCACTCTCCGTGCCGGTTTCGGCACGGGAGGCACCAGCGCCCTCAGCGTTGCCGGCATCGGCAACATGGAGTTCGTCAACGGAGTCGCGGAAACGCTCACGCTCGGCTCGACCGCCGGCGCCCTCACGCTGGCCGGGGGCGCGAAACTCGGCTTCGAACTGGGCGCTACGGGCGTCAACGACAGAGTCGCCGTGGGCGTCGGCGGAACCGCCGTCACCGGCGGAACCATCACCCTCAATTTCTTCGATCTGGGCATTGGCGTGGGCACCTATAGCCTGATCACCGCCCCCAGCGGCCTGAGCGCCGCCAACTACGTCGTCGGCACCGCCCCCGCCGGCTTCAACTACAACATCATTAAGAGTGGCAGCCTCGTCCAGCTTACGACCACCGCGCTCATCGCCCGCTATTGGAATGGCGCGCAGGCGGGCGGCTCGTGGACCGGCACCAACTGGTCCAGCGATGCCACGGGCCTGATTCCCAGCGCTGTCCCATCCGGCGCTCACACCGTCATCTTCAGCGCTTCCAACGCGCCCTTCACCTCCGGCAGTTCCATCGATACCACGCTGGATGCGGCATTTGCGGTGGATAGCATGCAGTTCATCAGCGTTCCCGCCGGCGTGACGACCGTCACCGTCGCCCCGGGCACGGGCGGCACGCTGAGCCTGAATCCCGTCAGCCCGTCGAATGGCATTCTAGTCGGGAACAATGCCGGAGCCATCGGCATCTCCGCCCCCATCACCGTCGCCGGCCCCCAGACCTGGACGGTGGATGGAACGGGCACTTCGTCGCTGGCCGTCAGCGGCAATGTGGCTTTCACCGCCGCCATGACCAAGTCCGGCGGCGGCGCGCTCACCCTCAGCGGCAATAATTCCGGCGCGGGCGGCGTCACCCTCTCCGGCGGCACGCTCAATCTCGGCTCCGCGGCCCCGCTGGGCGCTGGAACTTTGACCGTCAACGCCGGCAGCACGCTCGACAACACAACCGCCGGGCTGCTGACCCTCGCCAACGCCCAGGTCTGGAACGGCTCGTTCACCTACGCCGGAACCGCCCAGAGCCTGGACCTCGGCGCTGCCGCCGTGACGCTCGGTAACGATGTGACCGTCAACGTCGCCGCCAATCAGGTCACCGTTGGCGGAGTCATCAGCGGCTCGGGCATGGGCCTGACCAAGGCCGGCCTGGGGCAGTTGATCCTCAGCGGCACGGCGGCCAACACCTTCGATGGGCCCGTGATCATCAACGGCGCGGGATCCGAAAATACCAGCAACGCCTTGATCCTGGGCAAGACCGCCGGCGTCAACGCGATCGCCGGAACCAGCGTGACCATCGGCAACAACTCCGGCGCGGTGGCGGCCGCCCTGCGCCTGGCGGCCGACGATCAGATCAACGACGCCGCGATCATCCACTTCAACGGTGGGATCGGCGCCGAGTCGAGGTTCGAGTTGAACGGCCATAACGAGACGATCGCGGGTCTGGTCGTCGACAGCGGCGACCTGGCGACCGTTCAGAATCTCGAAACCGGCGGAGCCGGCACCTCTACCCTCACGATCAAGAGCAACACGTTCGACACCAACTACGCGGGCTTCGTCCGCGATCAGTCCGGCATCGTGGCGATCACCAAGGACGGCCTGGCCCGGGTCAGCTTCTCGGGCCCGAATATCACCTACACCGGCCCGACGACGATCAAGGCAGGGACGTTCGAACTCAACGGCGCTTCGGCCTTCGCCAGCCCGGTCACTTTCGACGCCGGCAGCAACGCCGTGTTCCAGATCGCGGGCGCGACGCAGTCCGTCGGCGGACTGGCCACCGTCGATGCGGTCAACGCCAACAATATCGTCCAGAACGCGCCCGGCATCGTGGCGACCCTTACCGTGAACCAGGCTGCCGATACCACCTTCGGCGGACTCCTTCGCAGCAACCCGGCCGGCGGCCAACTCGGTTTGGCCAAGCGCGGCCTGGGCAAGCTGACGATCAATTCGGTCGCGACCTACACCGGCGGCACGCTCATCGACGAAGGCACGCTCGCCTTTGCCCAGGATGAAAGCCTCGCAGGCAATCTCACCATGGGCCTGGCGGCCGGATCGACGAATGTCAGCACCGTCAATTTCGCCGGCAATGCCGCCATCGCCGGCACTCTGCTGGTGAGAACCAACAGCGCCGCCGTCAATACCATCACGATTGGAGCCAACAAGTCGCTCAGCTTCGGCGCGGGCTTGACAATGGGAATCGACAGCGGCGCGGCCACCGCGACCAAACTCACCGTCAGCGGCGGCGGATCGATGTCGGTGATCGGCAATGTCCAGGTTGGCGTGTCGCAGGGAACCACCAACGCGGGCAACAACAGCGTGGGCACCCTCGACCTCAGCGGGCTCACCGGAGCAGCCGGGTTCACCTCGGTCGGCACGAATTTCAATGTCGGCCAGGGAAACACCAGCGGGGGATTTGTCACGCTGACCAACACCGCCAATTCCATCACCGCCACGCTGTTGACGGTCGGAGATTCCAACGGCAGCAATGGCATCGGCACCAACGCATTGACGCTGGGCACCGGAAGCAACGTCATTCGAGCCGATACCATCAACATCGGCCTGTCAAAAATCCCCGGCACAATTTCCTTCCTGTCGCAAACGGCGGGGAGTCCGGGCACCGTTTCGATCGCCAACAAGGCCGGAACGGGCGGATCGGCGATTACCGTGGGATTTAGCAACACCGGGACCGCGGCCGTCTATACCGGCGTACTCGATCTTCGCGGACATGCGGCCACGGTCAACGCGACGACGTTGACCATCGGCAGCACGGCCATTGCGAGCAGCGGCACCGTCAGTGGCGTCGTGAGCTTCGATACGGGCACGTTCGACGCGACGACGCTGAATCTCGGCTCCCGCTCGGCGGCGAATACCGGCACGGCTGGCACCCATTACCTTAACACCGCGACCCTCAATGTGGGCGGCGGAACGTTCACTGTCTCGGGCACCACAACTATTGCCAACAATTCCGCCACTGGCGCGGCGACGGTCTTTGCGGATACCACCAGCACCATTAACCTGACGGGCGGCAACCTGAACCTGGGCTCCGTCGTTGGAGCGGTGAAAAGCGGAGCGACCAACACCGGCGTTTCGACGGGGAATATCAATGTCAGCGGCGGCGCCCTGGTCGTCTCCGGTGCCACCTTCTCCCTTGCCACTCAATCCAACGCGGGCACTTCGGTCGGCTTCCTCAATATCACGGGAGGCAGCGTTACCAGCAGCGCCAGCATCACCGACGGCGGCGGCGCTGCGACCACCAGCATCAATCTGGATGGTGGCACGCTGAACATGACGAATAACAGCATCGGCTCGGCCGCCACCCCCATCGACACCCTCACTTTCGCCTCCGGCACTCTTAAGAACGTCGCCCAGATTAACGGCGGCGCTGCCCTCAATAAGACCACGGCCGGCACCCTGACCGCCGCGGGCGTCAACGCCTACACCGGGGCTACCAATGTCACCGCCGGCCGATTGATCTCCACCGGCTCGATCGCCGGCTCCTCGGCCGTCACCGTCTCCCCCACCGCCACCTTCGAGGCCGCCGCCACCCAGACCGTCAAATCCCTGATCGTCCAGGATGGCGGCACGGCCGAGATCAGCGGCGCAGCCCTCAAGGTGCTCACGACCAACGCCCTCTCCATCACCGGCCCCACCGGCAACCTCAACCTCCACACCAACGCGATGGTGGTCAATTACACCGGAACCAGCCCGCTCCTGGATCCCAGCCCCACCGGCATCCGCGCCGCCATCGTCTCGGCTTACAACGGCGGCGACTGGCTCGGCAAGGGCATCGGCTCGACCGAGATCGCCGCGAGCATCGGCTCGAGCAAGCGCCTGGCGGTCGGCTTCGTCGAAGCCTCCGACCTGCTCGGCGCAGGCGGCGGAACGTGGAACTTGGGCCAGAGCGTCACCACACCGGTTGATGGCACGGCCATCCTCGTCCGCACGACCCTAGCCGGCGATGCCGATATGTCCGGCGATGTCGGGCTCAACGACCTCCTCCGCCTGGCTAACCATTACGGCCTGGCTACCGCGCCCGCCACGAGCTGGTACGATGGCGATTTCGATTATTCGGGCGACGTTGGCCTGAACGACCTGCTCCAACTCGCCAACAACTACGGCCAAGCCATGCCGAGCTCGGCCATTCCGAGTTCCTCTCCGCAATTCGCGGCCGATATGCAACTGGCCTTCGAACTGGCCGGCCAGGGCGTGACCAGCGTCCCCGAGCCGACGGGCCTGGGCCTTGCGGCACTGGCTGCCGCGGCGGCGCTGCTGCGGCGGAATCGCGGCCGGCAGCGCAATGCGGCTTGATTGCATGTGGCGCGCGGCCGGGCGCGTCCGCTGGGATGCCATCGTGGACGGCGCGGCGGCCCTGCGGTGCCGCCGTCCCGCGGTAGGCCAAGACAAGTCGCGCGGGTTTCGAAGCGCAGGCTGAAGATTCCTTTACCCGCCCGTTCATTCGGGTTTTTTCACTTCGCCCGAGGTTCTTTCAGCGGAATGTGAACGTTGAAAGAGGGCTTGCCGTCCTTGCGATAACCATCGGTCGCTCCGAAGAGCATGGTGGGGACGCCATCGGTCAGCAGCAGTGCCGGCCGTTCGACGTTCGTGTTGCTGGTCGTTCCATCGGCCCAGTTGAACCGGCGGTCGAGCACCTTGGGATGGGCCGCGGGCTTCCATTGCAGGCCGTCTTCGGACTCAAACAGCGCGATGCCGCCGGAAGCGCCGGTGAACTTGCCGACCACATCCCGCGCGATGGCGTAGTAGCGGTTTCCATACGGCTTGCTGAACCAGATGAAGGGGTCTTCGGCGAGCATCCAGGTTTTGCCGTCATCGTTCCCGGCCTCGAAGATATGGCCCGGCGTCTTCACATACGGGCCCTCGGGGTTGTTCGACAGGGCCGCGCCGTAGCGCACCCGGCCGCCCATCGGCTTTCCCTCGACGTACTGCACGGCCTTGTAAATCAGGAGAATGCCTCCATCGGGGCGCACGGCGGCGGCGGGGTTGGTGACGCAGAGCGAATCGAAGGCGGATTTATCCGCGCTGACATCGACGATCGGTTTGTCGAAGCGCTTCCAGGGGCCATCCGGCTTTTCCGCGACGGCCACGCCGACGCGCTGGTTGTTGCGGTGGGTGGGGTATTGCCCGTCGCCGGTGTTGCCCATGTAGAAGAGATAGAATTTGCCATCCTTCTGGAGGATGTTGGGATTGTGGGTGGTGGTGCCGTCCCAGAATTCCCTGCCCCGCGCGGGAAGCGCGACGCTGACGAACCGGTATGGCCCCTCGGGCTTGTCGGCCACCGCGTAGGCGATTTCGGAATAGAGCGCCCAGCCCGGGGCGAATCCCTTATTGGCGGGCCAGCGCGAATAATAGAGATGGCATTTGCCATCGGCGGTGCGGGTGGGCGCGCCGCACCAGACGTGATAATCGGGTTCGGCGAATTTGGCGTCGGCGGGCGCGGGTTGCACCATTGCGCCCAGATCGAGGTCGCCATCGGCCGCCCGCGCAGCGCCGGCGAGGCCCATGAGCACGAAAAATAGGCCGATCCACGCGTTGGTCGGTGCAATGATCATATTCTGTTCTCCCAAGCTTATCTTATATGCCATGGGCCGCCCTGGGGCGAGATGACTTGTCGGCAAGATCGGATAGAATCAGCCTCATGAAGATTCGTCGCATCTTCGCCCATCGCGTGGAGCTTCCCCTGCATGAGGGGAGCTACAAATGGTCGGGTGGAAAATCGGTTACGGTGTTCGACAGCACGATCGTCGGCGTCGAGACGGATTCGGGCCTGATCGGCTATGGCGAGGTCTGCCCGCTCGGGCCGTTTTACCTGCCGGCCTACGCCGAAGGCGTGCGCGCGGGGCTGCGCGAGCTGGCGCCGCATCTCATTGGCCTGGATCCGCGCGAGTTGGCGAAGTTGAACCAGCGCATGGATGGGGCGCTCAAAGGCCATCCCTACGTCAAGAGCGGCATCGACATCGCCTGCTGGGATTTGCTGGGGCAGTCGGCCGGGCTGAGCGTGTGTACGCTCATGGGCGGGCGCTTCGGCGACCGCGTTCGGCTCTACCGGGCCATCTCGCAGGAATCGCCCGAGCAGATGGCCGCCAAGGTCGGCGGATACCGGGCCCAGGGGTACACGCGGTTCCAGCTCAAAGTCGGCGGCGACCCGGATGTCGATATCGAGCGCATTCGCAGCGTGCGGGCGATGCTCAAGCCGGGGGACCGCCTGGTGGCCGATGCCAACACGGGCTGGACCCAGCATGAGGCGATGCGGGTGGTTCGCGCCGTGCGCGATGTGGATGTCTACATCGAGCAGCCGTGTCTGACTTATGAAGAGTGCCTTTCGGTGCGGCGGCACACCGATCATCCCTTCGTGCTGGATGAGAACATCGATGGTCTCGATATGCTCCTGCGCGCCAAGGCGGACCTGGCGATGGATGTGGTGAATCTCAAGATCAGCAAGCTCGGCGGCCTGACCAAAACGCGGCAGGCGCGCGATCTCTGCGTGAGCATGGGGATCGCCATGACCCTGGAAGACAGTTGGGGCGGCGATATCACCACGGCCGCCATCGCCCATCTGGCCCACAGCACGCCCGAGGAGTTCCGCTTCACCAGCACCGATTTCAACAGCTATGTGACGGTCAGCACGGCCGATGGCGCGCCGCGGCGGGAGAATGGTTTCATGGCCGCGGGCACCGGGCCGGGGCTGGGGATCAGGCCGAAGCTGGATGTGCTGGGCGGGCGGGTTGTGGATGTTTCGGCGTCCGCGTGAATGGGATTCAGGGGCGGCGAAGTTTTAACGTGGCTGCTGCTTCGGGTTGGTTTATCGGATTCCACTGGCGAGCCGCCGATTGGGTCAGTAGCATTCACCGCCGCATGAATCCACTCAATCCCATCGGCGTCGCGGTTGCTCTGTGCTTTGCGTTTTGCATCGCGGCCGCTCCCGGGGCGACGCCGACTCCGCCGGCGAAGGCGGATGCGGGTGTGAAGGCGGACCCGGCCGCGCCCGTATATCACATTTACGCGGGCAATACCCACGCCCACACTTCTTTTACCTGGTCGCATGGCGATCAGTGGGTCAAACCCAAAGCCGCGGCCGACGGCGATAAGAAAGAGCCCGGCATTGTGGTCGATGCCGAGGGCGCGCAGCGGCCGGCCAAAACGCAGGTCGCCAAGCCCGACTGGCAGAAGCACCAGGGTCCGCCGGCCGAGCATTTCGCGCAGGCCAAAGCCGCCGGCCTGGATTTTTACGTCTGCAGCGATCATTCGCAGGAGGCCGATTTTCAGCCACCCAGCCCGGACAACGCCCACTGGGCCGCGACCATTCGCGCTGCGGCCGAGGCGACCGATGCGAAATTCGTCGCCCTGGCCGGTTACGAGCATTCGGAAAACAATGGTCCCGAGGGCATGGGCCATCTCAATGTCATCAATTCCGGAACCTATCTGAACGCGCTGGCGAAGGGAGTCGATCTGCCTTCGTTTTATAAATGGATCAAGACAACGCCGGCCAACGGCGATGGCCCGATTGTCGCCACGTTCAATCATCCCGGCGCTCATCAATACAATGACTGGGCCTATCGCGACGCGGAGATCACCGACATCATCACCATGCTCGAGGTGATCAACTCCAACAACAAGATCCATTACGAAGGGTTCATCAACGCCCTGGATAAAGGCTGGAAGGTTTCACCGGTTTGCGGCAACGATAATCACGGCTTTTGGGGCATCACCCACCATACTTCGCGCACGTTCGTCCTGGCGACCGAGAAGACCAAGGTCGCGATTCTCGATGCGATGAAACATCGCCGCACCTATGCTTCGCTCGACACGAATATTCAATGCACCTATTCAGTCAATGGCTCGATCATGGGGTCGACGTTGGATCGGACTGATATTTTTCAATTCGACATTTCCATCAGCGATCCCGACACGGACAATCCCAAGGACAAGATCACCAAGGTGGAGATCGTGAAGGATCGCGGCGTCGTGGCCGAGACTTTGGTCCCCGCCGCGCCCGCGCACGCGATCGCCTGGAAGCCGACGATCCGCGACACGAGCAGCAAATACTTTTTCATCCGCATCTGGAGCGCCGGCGGCGGCGATGCGCCCAAACCCGATCCCGAAAAGCCGATGACGTGGCTCGCCCCCGTCTGGACCGGCCGCTGAACTACTCGGACAGGCGCGGTTTCTCCATTCGCCTGTTACGCATTCGGGGGCGTCGGCGTCTTTAGTCCGAATAATTCAGATGAACCACGAAAAACACGAAGGGCACGAAGAAGACCGGAGAAGAGCAAAGATGTAATTTGCGCAACGTGCAATTTACCGTTTACCGACTTTTTGACTGTAAATCTTTTGACTCATACTTCTTCGTGCAGTTCGTGTTTTTCGTGGTGAATAATCTGGGTTAGGCCGATGGCATCGCTCCGGCGGGCGCGCAACCGGCCTCGTGTGCCCGGGATGGCGTTTAGTTGCGTGGAAGAGCCGCGGAATTGCCCATGACGGAGATTTCGGCCTGCCGATATAATCCGAACGCCAGCCGTTTTCGTAAAGCCTCACTATTTTCTGGATCAACACCCGCATGGGACTCGCATCGCGCAATACTTTTCGTCATTCCCGGCCCGCCCTTCATCAAACACGCATGCCTCATCTTTTGCTGGATCCCCTCGAACCGCGCTGGCTGATGACCAACTGGGGCCCCTGGCCTTCGGCTGTCGGGATGGACAAGGTTTTCCGCGACTACCCCTGGCTGGATGGAGGGACGAATTCGATCGCGGTGGTCGACAAGGGGATCGACTATTACCCCCCCTATCTGGGCGGCATCCAGGCCACCAGCACCGTCGCGCCGCGGATCGTCAACGTTTACGACTGGCGCGATAACGATAACACTCCCTTTCCCTCCGAGTCCGAGGCCACCGATACGAGTTCGGCCCACGGGACGGGCGTGGCCGGGCTGCTGATCGCGCCGCCCTTCGACGATCGCGGGTATCACTTCCAGGGGATTCTGCAAAGCCCGAATTCCAAGCTCTACAACCTTCGCATCAATCGCCTGAACTCCCAGCCGACGATCCAGCTCGCCCTGCAATGGGTGATTGCCCATCGCGTGGCCGACCATATCACGGCCATCAACCTCACCGATTTTGTCGGCAGCGCCTCGACTCCACAATATGCGCCGGAACTGGCGCAGCTCAAGGCGGCCGGGGTCTTCATCGCCAGCCCCGTGGCCAACGACTGGATTTTAGAGCCCAACCCGCGCGGGCCGATCGGCTATCCTGCAAAGAGTCCGGACGTATTCGGCATCGGCGGCGTGCTGCTGAATCGCACGCTCCGCCCCCAGACCCAGCGCGGACCGGAACTCGATCTGATCGGCCCGTCGGAATCCGTTACGCTTCCCTATTACACGCCCTCCAGCAACACGCATACGGTGCTCAACATCGGCTCGGGGAATTCCTGGGCCACGCCGCATGTGGTCGGCGCGGCGGTGCTGCTGCAGCAGATCGATCCGACCATCACGCCCGACGAGATCATGGAGATTCTCCAGGACTCGGGCACGCCCACGGTCGACCCCGACACCGTCTCCGATCCCAATGGCGATATTTACTACGATGCGCTGAACATGTATTCGGCGGTCGGCGTGGCCTACAAGGTGCGCGATGACATCTACGACCAGGGCACCAAGCCCAACGACAACCTCGCCCATGCCGGCGTGATTCCCATCGCCAACGGCTCGGGATCGGTAACCAACCTCAAGCTCCTGACCCACGATGCGGATTATTTCAAGTTCACCGTCTCCACGCTCGGCGACTACGACGTTACGCTGACCTACGGCGGCGTCGAAGCATTCCCCAGTGTGCAGCTTCTGGATGCGGCCGGCAATCCCGCCGCCACCATCGGCAGCGACGGCATCACCCGCCGCCTCGCGCCGGGCGATTACTACATCAAGGCGATTTCGAATGTGTCGCTGACCAGCACCTATTCGATCGCCATCGATCCGGGTACGCCCATCCCGGCCGGGATCGGCTCCAGCGGCACCTACAACGGCCTGGCGGTGGATGGCTCGGGCAACGTCAACTTCGCCTGGTTCGACAGCGCGGCCGGGAAACTGAAATTCGCCAAACAAAGCGGCGGCGTCTGGTCATCCGCCAGCATCGTCGACAACTCCGCCGGCACGGGCAATTTCATGTCGCTGGCCCTCGACAGCACGGGCAAGCCGGGAATCGCCTACTACGATGAGCCCAACACCGCGCTCAAGTACGCCCACTTCAACGGCGCGACCTGGGACATCACCACGATCGATTCCGACCTGACCACCGGCTACTACCCCTCGCTCAAGTTCGCGCCGAGCAACAAGCCATCGATCGCTTATTACTACAAGAGCTCGGGCGACCTGCGCTTCGCGACCTTCACCGGGTCGGCGTGGGCTGTCAGCACGATCGATTCGAGGGGGGATGTCGGCCGGTATCCGAGTCTTGCGCTCAATCCCATCAGCGGGCGCTGGGGGATCGCCTACGAGAAGACCACCACCGGCGACTTCCGCATCGCCGAGCAGGCCAAGGGTGGAACGTGGGGAATCACCGTGGTGGACCCGACCAAATATGGCGGCGGGTTTATTTCGCTGGCCTACACCTCGACCGGCCGGGGCGCGTTCAGCTACTACGATGCATTCAATTCCGATCTCAAATACGCCTCGTTCAACGGGAGCAAGTGGGTGGCCGCGGCGGTTGCGGCGAAGAATTCGCAGGGACTCTATACGAACCTGCTGTTCGATCCGATTTCGAAACTGCCGCTCATCTACTACTTCAACAAGACCAGCAACTCGGCCATGGTCGCGCGCAATACCGGCAGCGCCTGGGCCTTCTCCACGGCCGCCATCGGCGGCGGCCGGCAGGTTTTCGCGACGCTCGCGCCCAGCGGCGATGAAGTTTTCAGTTTCCTTGATGATGGGACGGGCGATCTATCGGTAGCGTTTCCCGTCTGATCATTTGAACACCACCCGATAATACATCGTCTGATCCCGCCCCGTATCGATCTGCACCGGCCCCTGCGCCGCCAGTGTTCTGCCGGTCGGCCGGCCATCCTGATCCAGCACTTCCACCTTCTCCACCGCGCGGGTCAGCGCCACCTGCGCCTTGACGGGTTCCAGGAGAATCGGGCCTTTGCCGTTTTCGAGGATCCGGCCATCCACGCAGACAATCTTGAAGCCGCTGTTGATGCTGCGGGCGACGACACTGAGCAGCGCGGATTTGCAGGTGGCCAGGTCAGCGCTCTTCTCAGAAGCGGTGAGGAGGATGCTCGCATACGGGCTTTGCGAGGTGAGCGTGATGTCGCCGAGCTTGGCGGGCTTGTCCTGGGCGAAACCGATCAGGCCTTTGGTGGCGGGTGTGTCGATGGTGATCCGGCCTTTGTCGGCGGGGTCCCAGTTGAGTTGCTTGGTGGCCGAGATGATGGCCGTGCCGTTCTTGAAGGAGGCCATGTCGGGGAGCGTGGAAGGGCTGGGCTTGTCCACGAACTCCACCGCCACTCTTCCGGCCGCCAGCGCTTCGGGCGGGACGGTGCCGGTGAAACTCTTAATGTCGCCCTGTTGCTCGACCTTGTCCGAAAAATTGAACTTGCCGGTTGCCAGGTCCTCGGGGCTGATTCGGCGGATGGAGATCGGCGCGGATTCCTTCACATCGCCGCGGAGAACCATGCGCGAGAGCAGCGGGTACTGGCCGAGCTGCGTGGGCGTATCGGCTTCCCACACGCCAAACGGAGGCCAGCCGGCGCGGTCCTGGTACATGTGCTTGAGCGGCTGGGATTGAAATTGATACGAGGCATCCCATCCCTGTAATCCCATGCCGTAGGCCGCGACGATCACCGGGCCTTCCGCGCTGTAGAGGGAGGGATAGACGTGAATCCATTCCGACAAACCGAACGGCCGATCGATGACTTGCTGCAGGCCGGATGAGAAATACCCGCTGCCCGGTTTGGTGAGCATGGAGTCGGTCAGCTTGCCGCCGAAATAGTTGTGGCGGTCGATGTAGCCGGCCAGATAATCGGATTTGAGATTGAGGTAATGCGGAAGCATCGAGGGCGCTTGCCACGGCGATCCGCAGATCGGCCCGGCATAGCCGGCATCGCGAATGGCCTTGACGTAGCGGGCGTAAAACTTGTTCTGCAACTCGTGGAAATGGGCGGCCGTGTCGAGCAGGCGCTGCCGCTCGCCGCCGGTCGTGTTGGGGAGCTTGCCATCGCTGAAAAACCAGGGATTGGAAACCGGAACGATGGTTTTGGCGGCCAGCGATTCATTGGGCTTGAGGGCATCGCCCCAGGCTTTCTTGAGCGCGGCTTCATCGCCGTATTTGGCGGTCAGCCAGTCGCAGAAGCGGACCGTGAAAGCTTTCTTATACGTCGGGCAGGTGCCGAAGGCCTTTTCGCTGGTGTAGAAGAAGATGTCATCTTCGTTCTGCAACTCGATGAAGGAAAGCGCCGGCTCCTGCGCGTAGGTCAAGCCGGTGTAGACGTTCTTGTGCTTGAGAAGATTGACGCAGGTCTCGATCAGCAAACTTTGCACATCCTCCGCGAAATTGATGAAGCCGTAGGTGTTGCCCTTGAGATTCTTCTCGATCTCATCGTAAGCGAGCAGCTTGTCGCGATTGCCCGGGCCGACGTGATACCCGTAGGTGTGGGACCAGCCGAAGTAAACGCCGTTGTTTTTCAGCTCATTGGCGAAGAAATCGAGGCGGTCGTACCCATCGGGAGACATGATGGTGGGATCGTTGTTGTCGCCGATGCCCATCTGGTTTTTGGGGTAGGTGAACTTGTGGAGGCGGATGCCGCTGATGCCGAAATGGGCGAAGCGTTTGGCGGTGAATGTGGCGATATCCTTGGCCGGGGCGCAGGCGTGTCCGTAGGAGAGATTGCTGCCCCAGAACTTGATGGGGCTGCCATCGGCCAGCTCGAAATGGTCGCCGACCATGCGCACGCCCCCGCGCTTGCCGGCCGGTTTTTCCAGCCATTCTTCCATGCTGATCGGGCAGGGGGTCAAATCATCGGAGGGCTTGAAATCGAACCATGCGGGCGTGGCCAGCTCGGTGGTGAACTGGTCGAGGTCCTTGGGGTTGGCGAGGAAGGAAACCGGCTTGGGGAAGTTGATCAGGATGAGCTGCGTCGACTTACCTTTCTTATAGGTGTCGGCCGCAAGGACGATTCGGAGATCGCCATCGTGGGCGATGAGCGCGGGAGGATCGAACGCGATCGAGATGGATGCGCCGCTATCGAGTGCGATATCGGCTTTTGTCGCGGCGGGCTTGTTCCCCAGGCCCAGCGGGAATTTGAGCGTACTCTGGGAATTGTCGGCATGAGTGAGGACCAGTTTGCCGCCGCCCGCGCTCTTCTCGATGCCGAGGCTGGCGATGAGCATCGTGAGCGGCACGTCCGCATCGGCCGAGAGATTGTACTGGAGCGTAATCTGGTTTGGGGAGAATTGGCTGACCTGCTGGTGGAGGTTGATCGTGCCATTGGTGGTTTTGAAGGGGAAGTTGATGTCGAGCGTGCCGTCCTTGCCTTTGGTTTTCGAGGAGACGCCGACCCAACCCCACTTGGGCCCCCACCCGGCGGTAGTGAGATGGAGCGCGGGCATTTTGTCGGCGATGAGCTTGAGGTCGAGCGAGTTATCCGGCGAAGGGAGCACCATCCATTCCTGGGCGAAAGAGATGGGGGCCAGAAGCAGCGCGAGGAGAAGTGCGGTAAGGGAGGTTCGCATCGGCGTATTAGGAACCGAGCGAGCAAGAAAATCCAGAGTTGCGACGCCTTTGGGCACCATTGGAGGGGGGTATTGCTCAAATGCTCCATCTGGGATGCAATGGACTACCTGATTCCCTGTCTTCGATCCATATGCCCGGAACATTTCCATACATCAGGCGGCGCAATCCATGAACCACCTTGCTTTCCGCTCAATTCTCATCTCCGCTCTGCTCAGTTTCTGCTGCACCCAGGCCGGCGCGCAGTACCCCGGCTGGCAGCACTCCGGATCGCTCTACCTCCTCACCACGCCCGAAGGCGCTGATCTCCCGGCCAGCGCGGCGGAAAAGGATTTTCCTCTGCTGCTGCGCCTGCACAAGGATTTCTTTGATTTCGCGCATGCCAAAGCCGATGGCGCGGATATCCGCTTCGCCAGCGCCGATGGCGCTGCC
>JBBRTW010000033.1:0-26885 GCA_038244055.1 Tepidisphaerales bacterium
CCCGCGCGCCTGGCGGAGCTGAGCCCGGCGTTCCCGAAAAGTGTGACGGCGTTTACGGCGGCGGGGCATCCCGATTTCGGGCGGGGGCTGGCGAGCGATCCGACACCGCTCAAATTCAACCATCAGTTGCACATGGGCAAGGGCTTGACCGATTGCACGGCCTGTCACAGCCCGTCCGAGACGTGGCCGGTCGCCAAACCGATTCCGGCGCGGGTGCCGATGGATGGGGCGATCTCGGCGGAGTTTGGGCCGCCGTATCAACCTGAAAAAGCCGGCGCGTGGCATTCTGCGGGGCCGGGGGCATCGCCGGCGCCTTCGGATGGGCGGTACATGCGGCCGGTGAATTTCGAGCGGCACTGCATCGCCTGCCATCGGATCGAAGGCCCGGCCGACCAGCGGACGCCGCAACTCAAGTTCGATGTGCCGCATGAATCGGTCGATCTGGTGCGCGGGCGGGTGGCGACACAGTTTCAGGATTTGTCGGCGGCCGTCCGGCGGGGGGAGCAGAAGGTGGAGAAGAAGGTCGGCCCACGAATGCGGCCGATTTCGTGGGATGACTGGCGGGGCGATCAGATCAAATGGCTGGAGGGGCAGCTCGGCGATGCGGCGAAGAAGCACCCGGAGTTGACGGGGTTGGCGAAATTGCTGGCGGGGCCGGCGGGTGTAGCGCCGGCCGGAGGGGCAGGCGCAGCGCCATCGGGGACTGGAGCGGGAGCGGCCGGCGGCATGCCCGCCGGCGCGGGTTCGGGCGCGGGCGGAACCGTGGCCGCCGATCCCGCCACGGAACTCGCGGCCGCCATCGCCAAATCCGAATCCACCGATGCCCGCCTGATCGATCTCTACACGGCGCTGGTTGGGCTGTCGGGGCTGGAATCAACGGATAAATTCAACGGCTGCGCCAAGTGTCACACGATGCAGGATGCTCCGCGCGGGGTGGCCACCGCGCCGACGGGCATCGCTCCCAATCAGCCACGGCGCTGGTTTGCGGGCAGTGTTTTCGATCACACCGCCCACCGCGCGGTGGACTGCACGGAATGCCACCGCATTCGCTCGAACGGATTGCCGGTGAGCCAGAGCAGCGCGACGAGCGATGTTCTATTGCCGACGATGCAGCAGTGCGTGGGTTGTCATGCGCCGGTGAAGGCGGCCGGGGGGATGGGGTCGGCGGCGACGAAGTGCGTGAGTTGTCACGTTTACCATGATCGGGCCGGAAATCAGCGGCCTGAAACTCCCTCTCCTGTACTCGGGAGAGGGCGGGGGTGAGGGTCTTTGGGTTGGGGAATCTGGGACGCGCGAAATCGAGGCCTTGCAAATTCGCCGAAGACCCTCAACCTCACCCTCTCCCGAGTACAGGAGAGGGGACCAGAGCAGGAGAGAGGACAAGGCCTCGCGTGATTTCCAATTCATCCCGCGTTACCATGCGCCCCGTTCGCGGCCAATCACCGAATGATCGCGCTCATGTGAGCGCGCATTCAACAACAAGCACCGCGACCGAGGAAATCCTCCCATGAGCAAAGGTAACAAAGTCCGCAAGAAGGAAGTCAAGAAGCCCAAGCAGGATAAGAAGGTCAAGAAGTAATCCTTCGCCTCGAACCTCGTTTCGAAAACGGTCCGTCATACGCAGCCCAGGGAGCCGTGCCATGGCTTTGGTGGTGATCGTCACGCTTGAAAAAGAGATCCGTGAGGCGCAGGCGGCTTATGCAAAGGCCGCCAATGGCAAGGCGCTGGCGCGGGAGCTGGATCGGATCGATCTGGCGGCCCGCATCGCCAAAGTCACGCAGCTTTCATCGCTGCTTTCGGAGAACCCCGCAGCGCTGGCGGAGCAGATGAAGGCCGAGGGATTCGATCCTTCGAAAATGCGCCTGCCGCCCGAGCAGTGGTATTCGGCCGGCGAGGGGCTCAAGACGTTCCGCGCGGTGGCCGAGCATGTGGCGGCGAATCCGAATAATTACAAGCAGCCCAACCCGCTCCTGCGCGATTTGAAGGCGGCCGAGGCGCTGCTGGCGGCGGCGGAGGCGGCGGGCGTCAAGTTTCACTTGACCAAGGCGAGTGTGTAGAGTGACGAAAACGATGGTCGTGTCATAGGGCCGTGTCATAGGGTCGTGTCATGCTGAGCGAAGCGAAGCATCTTGCCGGTCCGTCGCGGACCATCGCGCGGAGTAAGGGCCCTCAACGATCGAGGCTGGATTCTTCGCTACGCTCAGAATGACCCGTCAGGCAGTCATCCATCCTTCCAGGAGCAACCGATGCGCATTCGAATTCCCGCGTTCATCCTGATCGCCTTATTCTCGGCCAGCACTTTCGCCGCGCCGGCGCAGTTGCCCAAGGGCATAAAGGCGGAGCGCGATATTTCGTACGTGCCCGATGGCGATAAGTCGCAGACACTCGATCTCTATCTCCCGGAGGCCGCCTCGGACAAGCCGCTGCCCCTGATCATCTGGATTCATGGCGGCGGCTGGCGCGGCGGTAGCAAGGCGGGTTGTCCGCCGATGGGGTGGGTGCCGGCCGGTTATGCGGCCGCCAGTGTCGAGTATCGCTTCAGCCAGAAGGCGGTCTTCCCGGCGCAGATCCAGGATTGCCAGGCGGCGATTCGTTTCCTCCGCGCCAACAGCAAGAAGTACAACATCGATCCCGATCACATCGGCGTCTGGGGCGACTCGGCCGGCGGGCATCTGGTGGCGCTGATCGGGACTTCGGGCGGGAAGAAAGCGTTCCCTCCCATTGGCGGAAACGAAGATCAATCCGACCGCGTTCAGGCGGTTTGCGACTGGTACGGCCCGGCCGATTTCAATTCGGTGATGAAGCAGGCCGAGGAAGATAAGAACGCGAAGAATATCTTCAAATTCAACACGCCGGCCGATCCGTATTCGGGTTTGATCGGCGTGAGCCTGGCGGAGAATTCGGAGAAGGGCGCGGCCGTCAGCCCGGTGCATTATGTGAGCAAGGACAACCCGCCGATTCTCATCATGCACGGCACGCACGATGCATTGGTGCCCTTCGCCCAGAGCGTGGAACTGCTCGAAGCGCTGAAGAAGGAAGGCGTCGATGCACAGCTTCAGAAATTCCCCGGCGCGGGACACGGAGGCCCAATCTTCGGCACCACGCCAGTCAAGGGGCTGATCAAGACCTTCTTCGACAAGAATCTCAAGGGGATGGATGTGAAGGTGGAACTGCTTGCTGATGAGGTGGTGACGGTGAAGCCCGCGCCGGCACCTGCGCCGAAGTGATCTGGTCGATTGTGACATGAACTCGGTTGGATGGCGGCTCATCCATCCCAAACCGAATCGACGATCCGCTTGCGGGTATGAAACACGGATTGATTCAACGCCGGCGATGCATGGGTTGAGGACGCGGTAGACTCGGCGGATTTGGGGAGGGTCGAATGGCTTGTCGATCGCGTGGCCGCGCGGGATACGGCTGGGGATTTCTTCGCGGACGGGGCGGGTTGCGCGAACGTAGAGCCAATGACGCGAGGGGCGGGGGGTTTCTTTACCGCCACGGGTCGTACCGCGGCCGCGGGTGGACGCGGGGATGAAACGGCGGGCGGAATCGGGGCGGCTGGAGATGGGGCCGGCTGAATGACGGGAGCTGGAGCGGACGCGATAACCGGCGCGGCGGAGGGGCGGGCGGCTGGGATGGCCGGCGGGGCCGCCGTGGGCGCGGTTGAATCAGGCGCTGCGGGATCGGGCGCGGTTGGCGCGGGAATGGGTGAACTGGCAATGGGAGCACCCGGAATTGCGGGAGCCGGCGCGGGAACGCTGAGGCCGTAATTATTGGCGAGGATGAGCAGGTCGTTGAGGCCGACCGAGCCGTCGCCGTCGAAATCGCCGTCGGCCCAGGCGACGCCGGCCAGGCCATAGTGGTTGGCAAGCCGGAGGAGGTCGTTCAGGCCGACGTCGCGGGAGTGGTCGGCGTCGCCGGCGAGGGCGTAGGTGTCGAGTGTGAACGTGCCGGCCAGCGGATTGCCGGCGCTGTCGGTGATGCCGGTCGGATCGAGCGCGATGGTGTAATTGTCGTTGGGGAGCAATGCGCGGGTCAGGCCGGGGAAAGTCCAGATACCGGACCTGGTGGCAGCGTCCCACCGGAATGACATGGCCTCATGAGGGATTGGGGCGGAACCGGCCGGCGTGATGGTCAGCGCGGCGGCGGTGAGGGAGGCCGAGACATCATCGCCAAATCGGACGATGAGCATGGTGGAGAGGGCGGAGTCATCGATCGTGGTGGAGACCGTGGCATCGACTGAAAGTTCGTTGGTCGTGGAGTCCCCGCCCGAGTTGCCGGCACCGTCGGTTGCGGCGACCTGCACGTTGTAGGTCCCGTGGAGCGGCTGAGGGACCGCGACGCTCCACGCTCCGCCGACGACCGTGGCCGGGAGAACCTGGCCGCCGACCGTTACGATAACGGTCGCAACGCCGCTGCCGCCATCGCTGACCGTACCGGTGAGGGTGGGGCGGGAATTGGACGTGACCAGCGTGGCGACGGTGACGACCGGCGCGGTCGTGTCGATGAGGATATTCCGGGCCGCGCCCAGCGAACCGGCCGCGCCGGGCACGGGGAGGGCAAGTGCCGCATCGTTAAGCGCGGAATCGCGGATCGTCGCGCCGTTGAGGGACAGGGCGGCGGTCGAGGCGTAGTCGAGATCGGCGCTGGTGTCGCCGGGCTGGACGGTGTAGTTGAAGGTCAGTGTGTCGGTGCCCGAGCCGCTGGTGTAGAGGGCGGCGCGGTTGATCGCGCCGGTGGCCAGGGTGAGCGCGGGGACGCCGCCCGAGACGGTGACCGAACGGCTGAAGGTGATGGTGATGGGAACGACCGCGCCGGCTTTGTAGGAGCCATCGGAGAGGGATGAAGACGCGCCGAGGACCGTGGCATTTCGCGTATCAATCGTGAACTGGTCGGGCAGGTTGGCCGTGGCCTGCACATTGCCGGCCAGGTCCTGTGCGCCGGCCACGCGAATGTCGACGTTGGGCAGGGTCGCATTTGTGTCCGCGACATCGAACGCGGCTCGATAGGTGGTGGAATTGAGCCACAGGCCGGCATTGAGTGTCAGGGCGCTTCCGGGATTCTCGACCGGGAAGGTGATGGTCGGCGCGATGGCGGTGTTCATCGCTTCGTTGAATGCGATGGTCAGCAGGAAGGTTCCGGATCCGGCGGCCGAATCGTTGATCGTGGTCAGGCCGGGGGTCAGGGTGGCGACCGTCGGGGGCGCGACGTCGATGGTCCAGGCGGTCGAAGCGCCGGCGGCCAGCGCATTGGCGGCCGAATCCTGAATGCCGGAGGAGGCCGCGACGAGCGCGAGCGTATAGGTGCCCTCCTGGACGTTGAGGCTCGACAGCCCGCCAAGGGTCCAGGTAAGCGAGTCGGCGGTGGTGAGCGATTCATTGCCCGTCAAGAGTTCGGGGCCGCCATCGCGGGTGAGGTGGAGGTCCGCCAGATCGAAATTCGCGACCGGCTCGCTGAAGGTAATCTGCATTTGTGAAACGGAGCTGTTGCGGAGAACCGGGGAAACGCCGGCGATCAGCGCGGTCGGCGCGGTCGTGTCGATGAGGATATTCCGGGCCGCGCCCAGCGAACCGGCTGCGCCGGGCGCGGGGAGGGCAAGTGCCGCATCGTTGAGCGCGGAATCGCGGATCGTCGCGCCGTTGAGGGACAGGGCGGAGGTCGAGGCGTAGTCGAGATCGGCGCTGGTGTCGCCGGGCTGGACGGTGTAGCTGAAGGTCAGCGTGTCGGTGCCCGAGCCGCTGGTGTAGACAGCCGACCGGTTGACCGCGCCGGTGGCCAGGGTGAGCGCGGGGATGTCCCCCGAGACGGTGACCGGGCGGCTGAAGGTGATGGTGATGGGAACGACCGCGCCGGCTTTGTAGGAGCCATTGGAAAGAGTGGAGGAGACGCCCGAGATCGTCGCGTTTCGCGTATCAATCGTGAACTGGTCGGGCAGGTTGGCCGTGGTCTGCACATTGCCGGCCAGGTCCTGCGCTCCGGCCACGCGCACGTCGATATTCGCCAGGGCCGCGTTGGTATCGGCGACATTGTACACGGCCAGGTAGGTCGTCGCGTTGAGCCACACGCTGGCGGCGGCATTGAAGGTCAGTGCGCTTCCGGGACTCTCGACTGGGAAGGTGATGATCGGCGCGATGGCGGTGTTCATCGACTCGTTGAAGGAGACAGTCAATGAGAGCCTGGCGGAACCCACGGCGGCATCGTTGAAGGTGGTTGGACTGGCAACCGCGCTGGTGATGGTCGGGGCGGCGAGGTCGACGGTCCAGTTGGCGGATGCGCCGGTGGCGAGCGGGTTGGCGGCGGCGTCCTCGATATTGGAGGATGCGGAGGCCAGGGTGAGCGTGTAAGCGCCGGCCTGCGCATCGAGGCCGGAGAGCCCGCCGAGGGTCCAGGTGATCGAGTCGGTGCTGGTCAGGGTCTCAGCGCCGGTGAGGAGATCGGCGGAGCCATTGACGGTCAGCCGGAGATCGTCGAGGTCGAAATTGGTGATTGGCTCGCTGAAGACGATTTGCAACTGCGATAGCGGGCTGTTTCGGAAGGGGGGAATGGCGCTGATCTGAACGGTCGGGGCGATGGTGTCGACGATCAGGTTGTTGCCGAGGGAACTGAAGTCGAGATTGCCGAGGGAATCGACGGTGGAGATCAGAAGCGGATAGGCGCCATCGGGCAGCGCGGAGGCGAAGGCGGAATCGGGAAGGGTCCAGGTGAAGTCGCCGTTGTTGGTGGCGGCGTAGTAGATGCCGCCGACATTGACGCTGACGGCGGAGGTGAAATCGGAGACGGTTCCGTGCAGGCCGGGCGTGGTATCGGAGGTGGTGCGCGGCACGACGCCGACGGTCAGGGGCAGGGTGATCAATCCGGTGGGCGCGATGTAGGGGAGAAGATAGTTGCCGGGGATTGGCGTGCCCGTGCTGGTGTTGAACGTGGTGCCCGGGCGCTGCCAGGCGACGGCGAGGTTGGCGGCGCCCGCGCCCTGTTTCATCAGCGCTTCGATGTAATACATCTGGCCGGCGACCAGCGAGATGTTGGCCGACTTCTGCGAGGCATTCAGGGACCACTGCCGCGAAGCGGTGGCACCGGCCACCGAAGCGATCAGCACCTTGTTGGCGGGATTGGCATCGGTGGAGAGCCAGAGCTGGCTGGCATCATCGGAGGCGATCCAGAAGTTATAGACGCCGGTGATATCCGGCAGGATGTATCCGCGCACGCGCTCGCCGGCATTGGTGGCCCAGTTGGTCGGGGATTCGAAGAATGCGGTTCGGTACTCGAAGCCGGTGGGACTGTTGGGATAGGCGGCGCTGGAGGTCAGGTCGGCGACGGTGTTATTGGCGTTCAGGCCGGTCCAGTATTCGCGGTAGATCGCGCCGCCGAGGGTGAAGGTATTGGATGTGCTGGGGAGCGCGGTGCCGCCGGCGGTGCGCAGGCCGGAGGTGAGAAGCGTATAGGTGATGTTGGGCGCGGTGGGGGAGATGGTGAGCGTGACGGTCAGACCATCGGCCTCGAGGTGCGCGGACTGCACAGCGATGCCGTTGTCGATCGAGTAGTTGGCGGCGATTTGCGCCATCGCGGGATCGAGCGGCTCGCTGAACACGAGCCGGAGCGACGTGGGAGCCCAGTTGGCGATCGAGGAAATCCCCTGCAGCGCCATATTGAGGGGCGCGGAGAGGGAGCTCTCGAATCCGGCGGAATTGACGGCCGAGATCTGATATCGGTAGCGCGTGCCGGCAACGACTGATGTGTCGAGGAAGGCTGGCGTCGCGGATGTGCCATAGAGCGCGCCGTTGCGATATATATTGTACTGGGCGATCGCGGATTCGATCTCGGCCGAGGTGGTCCAGGACAATTGAATCTGCGTGTTCGAGCTGACCAACTGGCCGCGGAGATCCTGCGGCGCGGTGGGGGGGGTGATATCAGGCAGGCCGTTGTAGGGCGAGAGGCGGATGCCGGGGATCGGGGCGTTCTGGTCGTTGTTCTCCCACGAACCATCGGGGAGCTGCCAGCGGACGGAAAGATTGTCGTTGCCGGTGTTCTGCTTCTGGAGAACCTGGATGTAATAGCGCTGCCCGGCGGTGAGCGTGATGGCGGCGGATTTACTGCTCCAGGTGCGGTAACCCGTGGCGGTGGTGACGAAGGAAATCTTCACGGCGTTGGCGGCGGTGTCATCGGTGGAAAGCCAGAGCTCGGCGCTATCGTCGGCGGCGATCCAGAAGGAATACGCGCCGGTCGCGGGCGGGTAAATGTAGCCGCGAAGGCGCGTGCCGTAGCTGCTCGCGGTGTTGTAAGGCGCTTCGAGCGAGGTCAGATAGGATTTGGAGGTGGGGGAGTTGGGGTAGGCGGCGTTTCCGGTCAGGTCGGTGACGTTGCCGCCGATGATGCCGGCCCAGAATTCACGAAGAATGTAGCCCGATCCCTGCGGCGCGAAGGTGAAGGAGACCTGCAGCGCATCGGCCAGCGGCGCGCCCGACTGCATCGTCAGGTGATTGATCGCGACCGTGTACGCCGTGCCGGGCGCGAGGGCCGTCTGCGGCGTGATGATCAGGCGCGTGTTGTTATCGGCCAGCGCGATCGAGGCGGGCGCGATCCCGTTAATGGCGAAATTCGCCGGCAGCGTGGCCGGGCCGGAATTTAACGCCTGCGAGAAGACGATTTCGATATGCCCATCGGGGGCGCTGTAGGAACGAATTCCGGGGAGCGTGGCGGAAATCGAGACGGAGGGATCGCTCTCGAAGCCATCGCGGTTGACCGCCGTCACCTGATAGGTGTAGGCGGTGGCGGGTTGGATGTCGGTGTCGGCGTAGGTCGCGGTCAGCGAAGTGCCGATGGCCGCACCGTTGCGGTAGATGGTGTAGTGATCGACGAAGGAATCGGGATCGGTGGAGGCGGCCCAGTTGAGCGTGATGCGGTTGGCGGGGGTAATCGCCAGTTGCGCGGACAGGCTTGATGGAACGGTCGGCGCGGTCTTGTCGCGCGGGGTGTTGGACAGGCCGGGCGTGCCATTGACAGCGCCGGCGCGCCAGTTGATCGGATCATCGCCGAACCCGGCCGGGTGGACGCGCATGAGCGACGGCCCGGTGCCATCGGGCGAGTTGGGCCACGCGCCCTGCGTGCCATAGGCCAGGCGATCGATCTCGTAAAACGGAACCACGCCGGGGTCGGTCGGGCCGGCTTGGTAGAGGCGGACCGTTTCACCGGCGTTGTTGAGGCGTCCGGTGTATGCGCCGGCGACGGGAATGTGATTGGCGGCGACATGATAGCGGGCATCGAAGGCGGCGTAGTTGCTGACCAGCACGACATACGCGCCGGGCGCGAGCGTGGTCAGTCCGCTCCGGGTGGCGAATGAATCGACCGCGGGCTGCGCGATGACGATATCGGGCGAGCCGGCGCGGGTGATCTTCACCGAATCGGCGATGGTCCAGTTGTCCGCGCCAGTATCGCCGCGGACCAGTTGCACCGAGGCCGCGCCGGAGAGGGCGTAATCGCCGAGGTTGACCCAGACCTCGTTGCCCACCACCAGCGGTTGATTCTGGTCGATGGTCACGCTCACGGGTCCGCCGGTGGTGGCGATCGTGTACTGGGCCAAATCATCGAGCGATCGGCGGCGGCCATCGCCATCGGCGAGGTTGAGATGCGCCCAGACGGTGTAGGTATCGCCCGCCAGCGCGGGGGCGGTCCAGGTGGCGGTTGCGCCCTGCTCGCGCGTGGATTTTTCCGTGCCCAGGGCGTCGGAATACCAGCCGAAGCTAAAGCCTGCACCATCGCCCAGGGCAAGACTCGACAACGATTGCGGCGTGTTTGAGCGGTTGAACAGCTCGATGTATTCGAAGTCGTTGGCATCCACGAAACCGGCGGCGGCTTCGGCGGGCGTGGGGTCGGTGGGATGGTACATGACCTCATTGATCACGACCGGCCCGACCAGCGGAGAGCCATTGGCCGCGCCCGGATAGGTCGGGCCCGCGCCAAAGGTCGCTGACTGTTCCTGAGCGAGATCGGAGACGCCGGTCGAAGTGGCAATGATGCCCAGGGGCGTGCCGGCGGGGGTTGCGCCGTAAGCGGTGACCTCGCGGTAGCCGCCGGGAGCGCCGGCGAAATTGGATGAGAGATAGAGTTGCCCGCCGTGGGCGCTGAGTGCGAATTGAACGTGGCTGGCCGGGTTGGCGGCGTTGCCGAAATCGCCCGAGCCGGTGAGAACCAGGAATCCGCCGGCCGGGATGATGGTGCCCGAGGGTATCTGGTATTTGGTGAGGCTGGTGGCCGAGTCGCTGACGAACCATCCGCTCAGATCGATGGACTGCGCGGTGGTGTTGCGGAACTCGAGCATGTCGGTCGCAGCGCCGTTGTGAACCAGCAACTCGTTCACCACAACCGATCCCGGCGCGGGGAGCGTATCGGCCGAGCCGGGTGTGCCGCCGGTGCCGGCGCTGATGCGCCAGCCGGCGGAGGAATCCCACAATGAAACATCCTGGGCCGGATCGCGAATCGTCAGGGAGAAGCCGCCGCCATCGGTCTGGCCGTACCAGCTATTGTTATACGTGAAGGCCTGGATCAGCCCGCCGACGGGGGAATCGATCTCGATCCGCTCTCCGGCGTTATTGAGATGCCCGCTGTACTGCCCGGCCAGGAACGATGAAAGCCCGGGGTAGCGCATCGCAAAGGCAGCGGAGTTGGAGGCCACGACAGTGTATTGCCCCGGCGCCAGGGTCATGGTGGGGAACGTGAACGTGACGCCATCGCTGATCGATACCCCGGCCAGCGGGACCGGATCGACGCCGATGTTCTTCACTTCGATGTACTCGAAATCCTGATTCACATAACCTGCGGTTGCTTCGGCGGTGGTGGGGTCGGCGGGATGGTACATGACCTCGGTCACGCGGAGCGATGGCGCGAGATCGATGACGAAGCCGACATCCGCCAGGGCGCTCCAGGTGGTTCCGGAGAGCGCGCGGGCTTTGATCTGGGTGTTCTGCGACAGGACCATCCCGGCGGTGTAGTGGATGGCGCTGGGATTGAGCCCGCCACCCGGCAGGCGCGGGTCGGAGCCATCAAGGCAAAAGTACACGGTGCCGGAAGTCGCGGTCGCGGTAAGTGTATCGCCGGGACGGAATTTGCCGCCGTACTCGGAAACGCCATTGATCGCGAAAGTGGGAGCATCGATGCTCGGAAAAATCCCGGCCGTCTTGAATTGACCCAGAACATTGGCGGAGCGCTGCGGGAAATACGTGTTGAGCAGGTAATCGCGCTCGGTGCGCCATTCCACGGGCGTATGCGGGACCGGCGCGGGCGAGGTGGGGATATCGCCCCAGCGCGCCGATTCGAGCGTGATGGCCGACTGCACCTCATCCGCCAGCGCCTTGTAGCGCGCGCCGGAAACCGCCGCGGTTAGCGCCCCGTTATTGAACATGAACTGCTGGATGCGGTCCGCGAACCTCATGCGGAAATCGGGCGAGGCGGTGAGATAATAGTACGGCTTGCCCGCCACCACGCTGACGCCCAATTGATTCTGCGTCACCGTGGAATTGATGCCGATGGACCACTCGGCATCCCAGTCAAAGAATTTGTAGCCGGTGCTGTCGGGGCCGGTGGGGGAAGATGCATAGAAATTATGGCTGGGCCAGTCGGTGTTCCCGATGTACAAATTCATCAACATGTAGTCGATGTAATTGTTCATATCGAGATCGACGGGGTAGCTCGAATTGGGCGTGCCATCGGGATTCTGGCCCTGAAGCTCGTAGTACATCTCGACCGGCGAGATTCCCGAGCCGACCGACAGCCCGCCGTTGACCGTGTCGCCCACGAGGCGGAAGCTGCTGGTGTTAAAAGAGGTGAAAGTCCCCGAGGCCGCGTAGAGCTCGACGGCCGCCTCGCCGGTGTTCTGATAGTAGAGAAGCTGGAGGGTGTAGGTGCCGGTGTGATTGAAGGTATACGTCTGAATGTAATCGGTGGAGGTGCCGGTGCCGGTGTGGGAAAGCGTCGGGGAGAGCGGCGTAAGACCATCGAGGAGGGTCAGGCTGAAGCCATCATCGCAGGTGACGCCGAAGGTCCACGCGCCGGCCGAGGGGATGACGACGCTGGCCTGAACCTTGACGACGAAGTTGTCGATCTCGGCGGGGTTGTCCGGATCGGTGCCGGGGAAGGCGGATGAGCCATTGAAATGCCCGCCAGCACCGGTGTTGAGGAGGTCGATCGTGTTACGGTACTCGGTGGTGGCCGATATCTGCTTGGATGCGGTGGCCGCGACATCCTGCGCCACCGCCAGGGATGTCACCGGCACATTGGCGAGGTAGGTGGTGACCGACATCATGTCGTAAAGGCTGGTGCCGATGCCGCCGTTGACGTTATCGCCGATCTGCTTCCAGGTGGTGGTTTGCGCGTAGGTGGTCCAGGTGCCGGGTGCGGCGAAAAGCTCGATCTCGCCGCCATCGGAATTCTGGAAGTAGACGACGCGCATCCGGTACGCCCCGGCCTTGGTGATATTGAAGGTGGCGAACTTGTCGGCCGGGCCGGTGCGCGTGCCATCGTTGTTGAAGGTGAAGGTATCGGTGCCGTTGGTCAGAGTGAGGCTGAAACCATCATCGGCGCTGACGCCGAACGTCCACGGGCCGGTGGTGGGGATGCCGATGGTGGTCTTGGTTTCCATCACCAGGTTCTGCATCGCGTTGCCACTGATTGCGCCGGGGAAGACGGCATTTGTGCCGTAATGTCCATCGGTGCCGGTGCTGAGCATGTTGATCGCGGTGGTGGTCGTGGCGGCGCTGGCCCAGGCCTGCATGGCTTTCTTGACGAGGATGCTCGTCCCGGTGCCGGGCGTGGTGGGGTTGTTGAGGACGTTGATCGTGAAGGTATCGGCAGTGGAGTTGGAGATGACGAACGTGCCGTTGTAGTCCGTCTGTCCCGCGCCGGAGATCGTGACGTAGTCACCGTTGGCGAAGCCGTGTCCGGGGAGTTCGATGGTTGCCACACCGCCATTGCGGGCGATTCCGTAAACCTGCACGCTGATGGTGCCCGTGGCAGGGGTCACACCCGTGGCGGTGGCGAGGTAGTCGAAGGTGTTCGCCGTGACGCCGGTGATCGTGAACGTGCCGTTGTAGACGGATTGGGCCGCGCCGCTGATGACGATGCGCTGGCCGACGACGTAGCCGTGATTGGGCAGTGCGATGGTGACGACCTTGGTCGTCGTGTTCATGGTTGCGCCGGCGGCGGTCACGGCGGCGCTGAGTGCGGTGATGGATTTGAGCGTCGGAGTGATGACGCTCTCGGCGATGGACAAGCTGGTGACCGGCACGAGCTTGGCCAGCGACAGCAGGCCGGTGTTTGTTGCGGTCGTGACATTGGTGCCGACGAGCTGCCAGGCCGTCGATGCGGCGTAGGAGGTGAAGCTCCCCTTAGCGGCGTAGAGTTCGAGTTCAGCGCCCGCCGTCGTGCTCTGGAAATAAACCAGTCGGACCGTGTAGGTCCCCACTTTCGTGAAATTGAAAGTGGCGAAAGTATCGGCCGCGGTGCGGAGACCATCGGCCGATGAATCGAGCACGACGGTTGCGCCATCGAGGATCTGAAGGTGGAACCCATCATCGCTGCTGACGCCGAAAGTCCAATTGCCCGTCGTCGGGATGCTGATCGTGCTGTCGGCCTTGAGCACGAAACTTTGCATCGGCGTCGCCGATACCGCGCCGGGGAAGAGCAGGTTGCTGGCCGTGGTGTGGCCATCAGCGCCGATGTTGAGGTAGTTGATCGAGCCGACCACCTGGGTCTGGGTCCAGGCCTGCAGGCCCGGGGTGGCGATGATGCTCTCGGCATTGGCGAGGGTAGTCAGGGGTGTGACGATCGATGCGGCCAGCCCACCGCCGGCCGTGTCGCCCAGCAGCCGCCAGGTCGAGGTCGCGGCGAAGCTCGAGAAGCTGCCCAAGGCGGCGTAGGCTTCGATTTCCGCGCCGCCGGTGTTCTGAAAATAGACCAGGCGCATCCGGTAATTGCCGGCCGTGGTGATGTTGAACGTGGAGAAGGTATCGGCGGGGCTGGTGCGGGTGGTGTCGCTGCTGTAGGTGTAAGTGTCCGTGCCGTTAGTCAGCGTCAGGCGGAAACCATCGTTGCCGCTGACGCCGAAGGTCCAATTTCCCGCCGTCGGGATGGCGATGGACCCGGTGGTTTCAACGACAAAATTATCGACCTCCGTGTTGGCCATGCCGGGGAAGGTGTTGTTGCCGGTGGCGAAATGGCCATCCGCGCCGGTGTTGAGGAAATTGACGGTCGTGGTCGTCTTGGACGATGTGGACGTCTGCTTGCTGGGCGTGGCGATGACCGATTCCGCCCCCGCCAGGTTGGTCACCGCGACATTGGCCACATAGGTGATGGAGTTGAAGCCCGGAGTGGCGGATGGACCCGCGGCGTAGAGCGTGGTATTGAACCCGGTCGTGCCGGCCTGATAGACCGTTGAGGTCAGACCGGAAGTGGTCTTGGACATCAGGTCGTTCCAGATCGGCAGGTCGTTGGTCACACCGTTGGAAAAGCCGGCGTTGTTGCTTTCCCAGTCGGAGGAATTGCCGCCCATGTACGTGGCCGAGAAGTCGGCATCCGGCCGCTCGGTGGCCTGGTATACGCCCCAGTACAGCCCATCCATGTAAAGATTCACCATCTGCGTGTGGTGCGAAGGGTCGCCCATCGCCAGTTGGGTTTCGGGCGCGAACGCTTCGCGAATGAGCTGCATCGTCGATCCAGCCCAGCTCCAGGCATCGTTGAATTGCGAGCGGAGGATGATCGAGCCGAAGGAGCTGGCACCGGCATCTCCAAACAGCGGGAAGTTCAACTGCGACGGCCCATAGGTGGAATCGAAGACGATGCGGAACGAATGCTTCTTATACTGAGGCGATCGCCCCACGCCCCCGTAGATCTGCAGGCCGGCATTGATCTGGAAATCGTTCGAACCATCTGCATTGAAATACTCCACCGACCCCGGCACCCCCATGGGCGTGCCGTTGTAGTTGGAGTTCAGGCTGATCGCGGTGTTGGCGTAGATGCCGTTGGTGGGATCGAAGAGGTTCGTCTTATCGCTGACCAGCGACATCGACGGCAGCGACTTGAGCGCATCGACCAGCGTATTGCGGTAGGCCGGGTCCGTGGTGATGCGCGGGTCCATCTGGTAATCGGCCGGCCAGGTGTCCCAGCTCCCCGGGAAGCCGGCGGGCGTGGCGGACTGCTGGATGACGTCATTGGGGAAGACGAAGGTCTGCGTAATGACGTTGCTGGGAAGGTAGTTGCCGCTATTGGTGTAGACGACCGCGCGGACGGTGGTGGTGTTGGCGATCGTCAGCGGCGCGGTGTACTGGGTTCCGAGCTTGAAGGCGGCCATGCCGCCGGTGGCCGATGAGGCGGATGGCGCGGCCGAAAGCGTATAGTTGAACGTATTGGTGGTGACGCCGGAGACGATGAAGTCGCCGTTGTACTCCGCCGGCGTAGCGCCGACGATCCGCACCAGGTCGCCGTTGGACAATCCGTGGCTGGCGACGGTGGCCGTGACCGTCGTGCCCACGGCGGCCAGCGTCGTCACCGGCCGATCGACGCGCTGGGCGACGACGGTTCCCGTGGCGGTGGTGGCGGGCGCTCCCGGCACGGTGTACGCGAACGTATTCTGCGTAACCCCGCTGACGACGAACAGGCCGTTGTATTCCGGCTGCACCGCGCCGGTGATGTAGACCTTGTCGCCGTTGATGAAGCCGTGGTTGTTGGAGGTGAAGGTGGCGGTGGATGAAGCCCGCGTGAGGCTGCTGGCGGTCCGCACGATCGGGTCTTTCCAGGGGTCGGAATTGTCGAGCGTGTAATAGATTTTATCCAGCCGGCGGACGCTGATCTTTCCGGTGGCGGGAGAGGCGGGCGCGCCGGATACGGTGTAGTCGAAGGTGTCCTGCGCGGCGGCGGTGATGATGAAATCGCCGTTGTACTGCGCCGGCGATGCGCCGGAGATGCGCACGAGATCGCCGACCGCGAAGCCGTGGCTGGCCACTGTCGCCGTCGCGGTGGAGTTCTTGCGGGTGAGCTTGGTGACCGTCTGCGAGGCCGTCGAGAGCGTCAGCGGAATCGACTGCGTGTAAATTCCATGGGTCGCGCTGAAGACGGGGTCCGGCGCTTTCTGCCAGAACGACTGGGAATTGCCGGCCGCCGGCGTTGCCGTGGAGAAAAAGTGCGTGCCCAACTGCGTGGTGCTGATCTGCGAAATCTCCGGAAGCAGCAGCATGTCGCCATCGGTGGGCGAGGCATTGAGCAACTGGATCGCCAGGACATTTCCGGCCGCCAGAATGTGGCCGGGAGTGGCGGCGTTGAGATAAGAGGTGATGTCGATGTTCTCGAACGTCGATGACTGGAGTTCGCTGCTGCGCGCCGCCAGCGCCTGTGAATTCCAGGCGGGCGAGGCGGGCGCGTTCTTGCTGGCGATCTGCACGCCGTTGAGATAGACGATGTAGGCGTCATCGTACGCCATCTTCATGGTCAGCGTCTGCAGCGAGGCAAGATTGGGGGCGTCGAAACTGATGCGCGCATAGAGCGAGGTGTCGGCATTGGGGTCGCCGGACTGCTGCTGCACCGTCTGGATGGCGGTCTGCATGGTCGAGCGGAGATCGGTCTTCACCTTGCTCGCCACGCTGTTGGTCGGTCCGGTGAAGGGGTAGCTGGTAACCGCCAGCCCGCCGTTGGTCGTATCGCCCACCAGTCGCCATGCGGTCGTACCGGCGAAGGTGGTGAAATTTCCCGGAGCCGCGAAAAGCTCGACGCCCGCGCTGCTGCCGCCCTGGTAGTAGAGCAGGTTGGTGTCGTAGTCGCCGGCCGCGGCAAAGGTGACCGCGCCCAGCGAATCGGCCGATCCGCGCGTGCCATCGAAGATCATCGCGCCGCCGACCAGCGTCGTCCCCGTGCCCGCGACGCTGCTGAACGAAGCCCCCGTGAACGAAAGCTTGAAACCATCATCGCTGTTGACGCCGAACGTGTAGGTCCCGGCCACCGGGATATGGATTCTGCCGTTAGCCTTGGTTGCCCAGTTGGTCTGCGTGACGCCCAGGTCCAGCCCTGGAAATGCGCGATCGAATGCGAAGTGCCCCGAAGCGCCGAGCGTCATGTAGTTGATGGTCGCCGGGTTCTCGGTTTTCACCCAGCTTTGAAAGGCCGGGGTGTCGACGATCGACTGCGCGGTGGCGATGCTGCCGATGGTGCCGGTGTTGCCGGATTTGTAGTTCCAGACCGCGAAGCCGGGAGTCGCGCCGGCGAAGCCGAGGCCGGTCACCCCCTGCGCCCACGATGAATCGACAAAGGCCGGGTCGGTCCAGGACAGGCCCAGGGAATTGCTGGTCGGGATGAAATAGCGCGCGGTCACGCCGGCCGAAACGAGCTTGGTTTCGGTGATCTGCTGCCCGACGCCGTAGGAAATGTCCTGCTGCTGAGCGGGATAGGGAGTGTAGTAATCCGAAACGATAGCGCCGGTGTTGTCGATCAAGCGCAGGCTGGAGCCATCTTTGCTGAGGTTAAACGTGTTGGTATGCAGCTCTCCATTGGGGTCGATATAGCCCGCCTTGCTGTCGGCGAAGATCACGCGGAACTCCCCCGGGCCCAGGGTCATCGATGGGAAATTCCACGAATTGCTGCCGCGCGTCAGCCTCCAGCCGGTCAGGTTGATCGCGTTCTGCGAATCGGGGTTATAGATTTCCAGCCAGTCGGAATTCGCCCCCGTGGAGTCTACTAGCGTCTTGCTGTTGGAGGCCATGAACTCGCTGATCAGCGGCGCTGCCGTGAGCATCCGCCGCGATTCGAGCAGTTCAGCAACCGCCCATCGCCCGCTAAGGGACCTGGAATCAGACAGGCCGACTCGACGTCGTCTGTCCCGGCCAGATTCCTTCCTCAGATCGGATCTGCGCGACATAGCCCGGCCCTCCGGTGCAAAATTCACCCCTCAGTCGGGGCCTTCGAAGTGCGTCTGCCAAACTCCCGCTGACCTGATTCCCGTCCACAGATCGATCAATTTCCCACAAAAGATGTAAGATAACAACGTCAATCCCGAATCGGGAAATGTGAAGTGGGGCAATCTACATCCAATTGATGCTTCACTGGACGACTGTTTATCAACAATTGCGAGAAATTACTTGCGAGATGGCGGCGACGCAAAGATAATCGTTTCCGAGGGCTGAGGAGTCTTTAGCCAGAGTTAAGCGGATGTCCTGGAGCTGGAGAGGGAAAATGCGCAGCTTATTCGTTGGGCGGCAGGTTTGCATCGCCATTCTAGTTGGCCTATGGGGCGGCGTCGTTTTTGCCGGTCCCTTGAGCGCCGGGAACCTGGTCGTGGTGCGCGTGGGGGATGGCGTTCAGACACTGGCGAATACGGGCAACTCGGTGTTCCTCGATGAATACACCGTGATTGGCGCGCTGGCCGGCACGACAACCATTCCCGACAGTGGCACGAACGCGTTGATCATGAGCGGCAGCGCGGGATCGGAAGGCGTGCTTTCCCGCTCAGGCGACCGCACCAGCGTCTGGTTTGCCGGGTACAACGTCAATCGACCCTTCGCCAGTTCACTGGCCGCCGCCGCCGCCACCGTCGCGCCTCGTGCGATCGGGAAAGTCGATCAGAGCGGCACTTACACACAGGCCGTATCCTCCACTACAGCCTACGGCGGAAACAACCTGCGAGCGGCCGTATCCGATGACGGCACCAACATCTGGGGCGCTGGCGGCGCTTCGGGCACGGTGCTGCTCCCCGGCACAACCATTCAATCTTCCAGCACCAATACCCGCGCCATCAGCATCTATAACGGCAACCTGTACTTCTCCACCCAGAGTGGAACCGGCGGGATTTACGGGTTCACCGGCGGTGGAACGCCCACGGCCGCCGCCACTCCGACGCTGATCATCGGCACACTCACGGGCAATCCCAACGAATTCGCCTTTAACTCCGCAGGAACGATCTGCTACATCGCCGACGACCGCACCTCGGCCAATGGCGGCATCCAGCGCTGGGATTTGACGGCCGGGATCTGGACGCTTTCCTATACCCTGGGCAGCGGCGCGGCGAACATCGGCGCGCGCGGACTCGAAGTGGACTTCTCCGGGGTCAGTCCAATCATTTATGCAACCAGCGCCGAGGCCACCAACAATCGAATCATTTCGATCACCGATGCGGGCGCGGGCTCGCTGGCGACCACGCTCGCCACCGCCGGAACCAACACGCTCTTCCGCGGGCTTGAGTTCACCCCCGTCCCCGAGCCGGGGAGCCTTGGAGTCGTGCTCGTTGGCGGATTCATCATGGCCTGTTCGCGCCGCGGCCGGTGCGTCGAACGAACAGCGGCCATGCGCTGATGGCGGCAAGCAGTTCCCATGCCTGCGCGGGGGCCATGAACGACAATCGATCCAATATGACGTCGAGCGCCGCCGATGCCGCCCAGATCAATGCGGCCGGGCGGATTGTCGCTTTGGAGAAGGCTTGGCGGGCTGAATCGCAACCGATGAAAACAGCGAGTTGGCGGGGGCCAGCTTACGTTTTGCCGCCGGAACTGGCGTTGGCGTGGCGGGTGACCACCCGAGTTGGCCGGCGTCCGCGCCTGCCTGCACCGGCGGATTTGGCGGAAATGCGGTGGTCTTGAACGCGGCGGACGCCGTCGCTCGCCTGGCCGGGGGCGTAATCGTTGAAGGTATCGCCAAAGCCGGTCGAGACGGCGCTATGCGTCCGCCCGATCGTGCCTGCGAGGGCGCTGCGGCAACTGATGCGACGGGGACTGTGGGTATTGGCGTTGGAGGAGTTTGCGCGACAGCGGTCGGGGCATTGGCTCCGGCGGGTATGCCCGCAGCGTTCGATCCAATCGAGTCCGTCGAGGTTTGTTGTTGCGCCGCCGGCGCGGGCGAATTGGCCGGCGCGGCGCTGGTGGGCGCGGCCGGCGCGGCCGGCGCGGCGGACTCGGCCGGCGCGGGCGGGGCTGAATCCAGCGCCGAACCCGCCGTGGGAATGCTCATGCCGTAGTGATTGGCGAGGATGAGCAGGTCGTTGAGCCCGACCGAGCCATCGCCATCGAAGTCGCCTTCGGCCCAGGTGACGCCCGTCAGGCCGTAATGGTTGGCCAGGAGGAGGAGATCGTTGAGTCCGACATCGCGCGAAAGATCGGCGTCGCCGGGGAGGAAGTCGAACGTGAGCGTTGCGGGAGTGGCCAGCCCGTTGCCGGCGGCATCGGCGACCGCGCCGGCGGCGAGCGTGGCGGTGTAGCGGCCGGGATCGAGGCCGGCGGGCAATGTGAACGAAGCCGTGAAGGTCGCGGCGTCCCATGCAACCGCGGCGGCGTAGAGGTCGGTCGTCGTGTCGGCGAGGCGGAAGGCGAGGTCCGCCGGAAGCAGCGAGGCCGAGACATCCTCGGTGAAGCGAATGCGGATCGTGCCGGGGACGGCTGGGATGAATGTGGGCGCGCCGACGATGGCAGGCGGGGTGGTATCGGGTGGGTCGGCGACGGCGACGTTAACCGTGTTGCCGGCCGGGTAGGCGCCATCCTCATCGGTCGCGGTGGCGGAGATGATGTATGGGCCGGCGGCGGCGTAGGTGTGGGTGATGGTCGCGGGGTTGCCGGTGACGACCTGTGGCGTCCCCTCGCCCCAGTTGATCGTCCAGGAGGCGATCGTGTCCTGCCCGGGTTCGGCGCTGCGGGTCAGGCTCAGCGTGTAGGTGACGCCGGTCGTCGCGGTGGCCGCCCCCAAGATCGACAGCGTCGGGGCGATATTGGCGACGGCCACCTGCACGGAAGCGGTCCCGGTCGCCGAGAAGAGATCGCTGACCACGATCGTCACGGTATAAGATGTGGCCGGGTCGGCGGGGTTGTCGGCGTAGACGTGGCTGAGGCTGAACGTCTTGCCGGACAGCGCCAGCGGTTGCACGCCGCCGCCATCGCCGTAGTTGACGGTGGCGGTCCAGGAGGAGTCGGGGTCGAGATCCGGGTCATTAAAGCTGCCACTGGCGGAGTATGTGCCACCCTCGTTGATGGATGCATCGACAAGCGGGCTGATGGTCGGCGCGGTGTTGGGGAGGTTGTTCGCGCCGGGCGTGCCGCCGTTGGCGCTGGCCTGCCAGTTGGCCGGGTCGTTCGAGTAGGCCGCCGCAACATTTTTGATGAGCGAAGGCCCCGCGCCATCGGGCGATGTCGGCCAGGGAGTGCTGGTGCCGTAGGTGACGCGGTCGGCGGTGATGTAGGGCGCGATCCCGGCGATTGGCGCACCCGGTTTGGCGAGCTTGACCTTCTCGCCGCCGTTGCTCAGCGCGCCGGTGTACGGGCCGAAGATCGGGATGGCGGCGGGAATATTGTATTGGGTTCGGTAAGTCGCCGGCAGGATCGGCACGACCAGGGCGAATCCATAGGCCGGGATGGAGACGCCCTGGGGGAATACGAAGGTCACGCCATCGGTGAGTTGCCAGGTGTTGGCGGGATTGGCCGGGTCGTACAGGTTCACCGCGGCGCTGGTGATGTTCCGCAGTTCGATGAATTCATCCCCGCTGCCCGAGGGATGGTACATCAACTCGGTCATCACGATCGGGCCGACTTTGGGCGCGGAGTTGGCAGCGCCGAAGGTGGGCGCGGCCAGTTGCGGAAAATCCACATCGCCGACGCTGTTGACGTACCGGCCATGGGTGACGCCCGGATCGGCCGCGCCGAAGTCTTCGGTATCGCGATACCCCAGCACATTGCCGGCCGAATCCCCCTGCGACAGGTAGACATTTCCACCCGCATCCGCAAGCGAAAGCACCGCGCCGAAATCAGCCTGGGTGAAAGTCAGGTAGCCGCCGGCGGGAATGATCGTGCCCGGCGCGATCTGGAATTCCTTGAGGTTGGCCGCCTGGTCGCTCAGATACCAGTAACTCAGGTAAATGGGGCTGGCGATGGTGTTTCGCAATTCGATCCATTCGCCGCCGGCGATGCCCGTGGCGTTGGACAGCACTTCATTGATGATGACCGATCCGCCGGGCAGGCCGGTATCGGCCGCGCCGGGAGCGCCGTTGACCAGCGGGCTCGGATGCCAGCCCGAAGCGGCGCTCAAGGCGGCATTGGTGGCGTTGGGATCGACCGCGACGAGCGAGTAGCCATCGCCATCGGTGTTTGCATACCACCCGTCCGCGTAGATGAAGTCTTCAATCGCCTGGCCGAGCGGGCTGGCGAGCGTGATCTCGTCGCCGCTGTTGGAGAGCGATCCGAAATAGACGCCCGCCACGGGAACGCTGGTTCCATAGAGCGACTGGAAGGCGGCCAGGTTCTTCACTACCGTGATGTACTGCCCGGCAAGCAGATTCGACAAGCCCTTGGGGAATGTGAAATTCGCGCCGCCGCCAAGCACGAAACCCTCGAGTGCGATGGGTGTCGCACCGGTGTTCTGCAATTCGATAAATTCAAAATCCCCCTCGGCATAGATGCTGCCGGCGGGCGGATTGGCCGGATGATACATGACCTCGGTCACCCGCAGCGCCGGCGGCGGGCCGACGATGAAGGTGGCATCGGTCGAGGCGCTCCAGACGCCATTGAGCAGCACGCGGGTCTGCAGGCGCGCGCTGGTCGACAACGCCGGCGGATGCGCTGGATCGTAAATCTGCGCCGTCAAGCCCACGCCGCCGCCGGGCAGGCGCGGGTCGCTGCCATCGGTGGTGTAATAGATGACCCCGCCGCCGTTGGTGATGTTCTTGGCGGAGTTGTTGATCGTGAGTTGGAAGCCCGTCGCGACCGTTCCGCCGAACTGGCTGTATTCCGCGGCATCGGTGACGGGATACCAGCCCTTGGCGAGGAACTGGGCCAGCACATTGGCGGTGCGAACGGGGAAGTAGCTGCCCACGATCCGCGTGACCTCGGTGTTCCAGGTATCGCGCGTGTAGGGCGTGACGGGAACGCGGTAATCCCCCCAGCGGGCGGATTCATCGATGATGGCTTTGTTGATCTGGTTGGACATCGCGGTGTACCGCGCCGCGTTGGCGGCGGGAGTGAGCGCGCCATCGTTGAAGAACGCCCGGTGAACGCGATCGGCGAAGAGCACCTTGAAATCGGCATTGGTCATCAACTGCTGGAAAATATGCGAGGGCGCGCCGGTGTTGTTGATCGCCGTGATGTTGTCGCCGGTCCCTTCGAGGGTGCGCTCGGAATCCCAGGCGATGAACTTCCAGCCGTCGCCGGCGATGTGGCCGTTGCGGAAGGCGTACCAGTTGTGGTTGTTCGCGTCCCAGTCCTGGTTCCCATCGAACATCATCTGCGCGATGTAATCGGCCAGGTTTTTCACATCCACCCAGGCTTTGACATCCTGGTAGCCCTCATCGGTGGATACATACGGCACTGTCGAACCGCTGACGACCACGGTCTGATTGATCTTGGAATTGAGCGTCGCCCAGTCGTTGGCCGCGCCGTTGGGATTGTCGGCCGGGCTGTCAACCGGCGTGCCGGCATTCAGCACCTCGTAATCATCGGCGGTTCCGCCGAGCTGCGTGGCGATGAACGATGATTCGGGCCGGTCGGCGGCATCGTACATGCCCCAGTAAAGCCCATTGATGTAGAGCTGCACGAACTTCTGCCGCGCGCCGACATTGCCCATCGCACGCTGCGTGAGGCGATTCCATCCATCGCGGATGTACTCGGCTTCCTGGCGCTGCACGGAGGTGCTGTGGGTCCAGGAATTGTTGTATGTGCCGCGCAGATCGATCGTATCCAGCCCGTTGGATCCCGGGCCGTAGAAGGGATAATCCAGCGTGCTGGCCCCGTAATCGCTCTTGAAGAGAATGCGGAACGAGTGCTTGGGCTGCTTGGAATTCTGCCGCGCCGCCGCGCCCTGGATTCGCAGCCCGGCGTCGATCTGAAACCCATCGCTTCCATCGGGGTTGATCAATTCGATCGATGCGGCCTTTTCCCAGGCCACGCCTTCCATCTGCGGAAGCTGATAAATCCCGCCACCGGTGATGAGATTATTCACCAGCACCGGCGCGGCGAAGAGATTGGCCGGATCGGTGGCGATCGAGATCGTGGGGATTTGGGTCAGGCCGGCGATGAAATCGGCATTAGTCCAGCTCGACCCCGCCGTGGGAGTGGAAATGCGCGAGTCGATGTTGTAGTCGGCCGGGTAAGTGCCGGCCGGGACGCCGCCGGTGGTGTCGCCGGCCCAGGTGGTCGGGTAGCTCGCGGTTGGATATCCGGCCGACGGCACGGTCTGCGACTGAACGCCGGCGAGAAAAAGATACGTCTGGGTGCCGACCTCGCTGGCTAAATAGCCCGGCTTGAACGCCGCGGCGCGGAGCACGGTCGTCGCCGAAATGTGCACCGGGCCGGTATACACCGTTCCGTTCGAGGCGGTGGGCGCGGTGCCATCGGTCGTGTAGCGAATCGTCGCGCTGGAGGTGGTTTCGCTGATGCTCGCGTCGAACGCCGTTGTGTAATATCCATGATCGGCGCTGAACTCAACGGGCTTGACCGATCCCACGCTGCCCCCCGCGTTGGCCGCCGCGGGCGTCGGCGTCGCGAAGTATTGCAGGCCCGGCTGAATGACCGTCGTGAACTTCAGTTCGGGCACGATGAGGAACCGGCCATCGGCGGCCGAATTATTCAGGCCCTGGATCGCCAGCAGATTACTCCCGGGCACCAGCGCGCTCTGGAATGCGGTGATGTCGAAATCCTGAAACGCGGTGGCCGAGCTGTCGGTGCGATCCGAGGCTGCCGCCGCGTTGTAGGCCGGCGCTGTTCCCGCGCTCCCGGGGGCGTTGCTCCGCGCGACTTCCTGGCCGTTGAGATAGGCCACGAAACCGTCTTCGTATTTCATGCTCAACACGAGCGAAGTCACCTGCGACGGGTCGATCGCCGTGAAGGCAACGCGCAGGTAAACCGATGCGTTGACGTTCTGCATCGAAGCGGCGAGGTCGGTATTGATCAAACCCGTGTAGACCGGCTGCACTCCGCTTCCCGGCGTCGGCGGGGCGGTGGTCGTCGAGAGATAGAGGTCCATCCCGTAAGCGCCGGCGGCGCTTCCCTGCGCCTTGACGTAATAATTTCCGGTGGAGGGGACGATGAAACTGTAAAGGGTCGAGTCCTTGTCGTAGGGGGACGTTCGCGTGCTGGTGCCATCCTCCAGGCCCAGCACGGTCGTGCCGGCGGAATTGTAAAGGGTGACTTTGACATCCGCGGTTGCGGTTGAATCGAGATTGATCGTCACCAGGTCGCCGGCCGTGAGCTTGTACTTGAACATGTCGGTGGCTGCGCCCGAGCCCAGCGAGCCGGTGGTGTGCGAGAGATATTGCACGCGCCGCCAGCTTCTGGAGATGTCGGAGGCGGTTGGCCCGGTGTCGTTGCTGGAGGCCGGCTCGGCGGCGGTCGTGCCGCCCGTGGTCGGCGCGGTGGAGGTGTTCTCCAGATAGATCCCCAGGTCGTAAGTGCCGCTGGTGAGGTTGCTGGCCGAATGCGCCTTAACGTAATACGTATCGGCCGCGGCGATCGAGAACCGGTCGATCAGGGCATCGCTGCCGACGCCGTCTTCATCGTTGCTTGTGACCAGGATCAACGAACTGGCATTGCTGCCGCGAAACAGTTCGACATACGGATCGGCATTGGTGCCGCGCGATGAGGGCGAGCCCGAAACCGAAAGGCTCAGGATATCGCCGACCTGCATCGCGCCGATCTTGTAATAGTCATTGTCGCTGCCCGCGGAGAAGTTCCCCTTGATTCCCATGTGATAGATGCTGCTGGCCGCCTGCGCCGCGAAATTAGTGGTGGCATCGTTGGCCGTCGCGGCCGTGTCGTTGGGCTCGGTCTCGGTCGTCAGCGCCGGCGGGTTGCTGCCGCCGGGTATGACCTCGAATCCCAGGCCGCTGGTCCCGCTCGCCCAGGTCGAATCGTCGAAGCCATCGAGCGATGTCCAGGTCGATCCGAGCCCCGCGCCGGAGGGCACGAGAATGCGCGTCGGCGCCGGCGTGTTGATGAGCGGCGTGGTTGTCGTCGAAGTCGGACCCGGTCCGTAGGAAACATCCGATGCCTGCTCGGGATACGGATCGAACGAGGAAACGACCGTGTCATCGGGCTTGTAGAAAATGATCGACCCGCCCGATTTATCCAGATTGAAGTTGGAGTGAATCTCGCTCGCGGCGTTGATTGGCGTCGCCTGGCTGTCGCAGAAGATGATCTTGAATCCGCTGGCCGCGATGGTGGTCGCGGTGGCATTGGTCGTCGGAATCGTGAAAGTGGAAGCCGCGCCGCCGGCGTCTTTCGCGGTGATCTTCCAGCCGCCCAGATTCACCACCGCGACGCCGGGGTTATAAATCTCGATCCAATCCGGATGCGAGCCATCGGCCGCTGCCAGCCCGGTTTTGTTGTTGGTCAGAAACTCGTTGATGACCGGATCGACGCCCGCCAGCAGAATCCGCGACTCCATCGCCTCGAACGGGAGGCAGGAATTGGCGGCACTGGAAATCTTCGCCGCCTTCCGGCGCGGCCTGCCATGCTTCGATGCGCGCCATCGCGCCCTCATCGCGCCATCCGCCCTCATCAGCGGCTTCCTTTCCGGGGGTCATCCCAAATGGAGTAACCGATCCGCTTGCGGGTCTGGAACTTCGGTTGATTCAAAGCCGCCGGCGCGGGGATTGAAACCACTTTGGTCGCCGCGGCCTGCGCGGGGATGGAACCGCTCGCCGGAACCGTAGTGACGGGCGATCCGGCTGGAGCCATGTTTCCGGCCGGCTTGCCGCGCGAAACCGTGGAACCCTTGACCGGCTCTGGAGGCTTATTCTCCGCCAATGGTTTCTTCGGCGGCGCTGGCTGAGGCGCGGCTGGAGCGGCGGCAGGAGTAGAAGGTGCCGGCGGGACCGACTGAATCGCCGGGGCTGGCTTGGCCGCAACCACCGCAACGGCATCCGTTTCGGGAGCCGTCGGTGCAGGCAA